>JACRCS010000002.1 GCA_016218905.1 Deltaproteobacteria bacterium | reverse complement strand
TTCTTGGAGTCGACGAGCGGGTTCTCCTGAGCATAGCCCCGCTGCCCGATCCCCTCTTTCAGGTGAGCCATGGAGAGCAGGTGGTCCTTCCAGTGGGCGTCGATCGCCTGGAGGAGCAGGTACTTCTCCAGCCGCCGGGCCATGTCGGGCCCGAACTCCTCAACCTTCTCCTGATACCGGCGCCGGACGACCTCCAGCACGCGGTCCGTGAGCTTCTCCTTGAGCGCGGCGAGCTCGGCTTCGCTCTCCATGAGCTGCACGTGAAACTGCCGGAAGAGGGCCTCGCGTACGGCCTGGATGTCCCACTTGTCGGGCGGCTCGGTGGGCGGGCAGCTCCCCTCCACGAGGTCGGCGGCGACGGCATCGATGAGCTCGGCGATCTCTTCGGCGGCGTCCTCGTGCGCGAGCACGTCCCGGCGCCAGTTGTAGATCGCTTCGCGCTGTTTGTTCATCACGTCGTCGTACTCGAGGAGGTGCTTTCGGATGTCGAAGTTGTGGGCCTCGACCTTCCTCTGCGCGTTCTCGATCGCCTTCGTGATCCAGGGGTGCTGAATGTCCTCGCCCTCCTGCAGCCCGAGCTTCTGGAGGAGACCGGAGATCCGGTCGGATCCGAAGATCCGCATCAGGTCGTCCTCGAGAGAGAGATAGAAGCGCGACGACCCGGGGTCCCCCTGGCGTCCGGACCGGCCTCGGAGCTGATTGTCGATCCGGCGGGATTCGTGGCGCTCCGTACCGAGGATGTGGAGGCCGCCGGCGGCGATCACCTGCTCCTTCTCCTTGGCGCAGACGTCCTTGTACTTCTCGAGCGCTGCCGTGTGGCCCTCGGGGTCCTCGACTGGATCGGCCTCGTGCTTGGCGAGGAAGGTCGGATTGCCGCCGAGCATGATGTCGGTGCCTCGGCCCGCCATGTTCGTCGAGATCGTCACCGCCCCGAAACGGCCGGCTTGGGCGACGATCTCGGCTTCCTTCTCGTGGAACTTGGCGTTCAGGACGTGATGGCGCACGCCTCGGAGCTTCAGCATCCGTGAGAGCTTCTCGGAGTTTTCGATCGAGATCGTTCCGACCAGGACCGGCTGGCCCTTCTTGTGGAGCTCCTCGATCTCCCCGACGACGGCGTCGAACTTCTCCTTGGCCGTCCGATAGACGACGTCGGCATTGTCCTCTCGGATCATCTCCCGGTTCGTCGGGATGACCAGGACCTCCAGCTTGTAGATCTGGTGGAACTCGACGGCCTCGGTGTCCGCCGTACCGGTCATGCCCGCGAGCTTCTCGTACATGCGGAAGAAGTTCTGGAAGGTGACCGTGGCGAGCGTCTGGTTCTCGTTCTCGATCTGGACGCCTTCCTTGGCCTCGACGGCCTGGTGGAGCCCGTCGCTCCACCGCCGGCCGGGCATGAGTCGCCCCGTGAACTCGTCGACGATGAGGACCTTGCCCTCCTTGACGACGTAGTCGACGTCGCGTTTGTAGAGGACGTGCGCCCGCAGCGCCTGGTTCACGTGGTGGAGGGTCTCGATCTGGCGGGGGTCGTAGAGGTTCTCGACCCCGAGGAGGCGCTCGACTTTGGCGACGCCCTGCTCGGTAAGGACGACGTTGCGGGCCTTCTCGTCGACGATGTAGTCGCCGGTCTCGCTCTTGTCCGCCTCGGACTTCTCCCCTTTGCGCAGGTGCGGGATGACCTTATCGACGATGTAGTACTTGTCGGTGGACTCCTCCGCCGGCCCGGAGATGATGAGCGGCGTTCGGGCCTCGTCGATGAGGATGGAGTCGACCTCGTCGACGATGGCGTAGTGAAACTCCCGCTGGACGTAGTCGGCGAGGGAGAACTTCATGTTGTCGCGGAGGTAGTCGAAGCCGAACTCATTGTTGGTGCCATAGGTGATGTCCGACCCGTAGGCAGCCCTTCGCTCCTCGTCGTTTAGCCCGTGGACGATCACGCCCACGCTCATGCCGAGAAAGCGGTAGATGGAGCCCATCCACTCCGAGTCGCGGCGGGCGAGGTAATCGTTCACCGTGACCACGTGCACGCCGCGGCCCGTGAGGGCGTTCAGGTAGACCGGGAGGGTCGCGACGAGCGTCTTCCCCTCGCCCGTCTTCATCTCCGCGATCTTTCCCTCGTGGAGGAAGATTCCGCCGATCAGCTGCACGTCGAATGGCCGCAGGCCGAGGACGCGCCGGCTGGCCTCCCGGACGGTGGCGAACGCCTCCGGTAGGAGCGAGTCCAGGGACTCGCCATTCTGCAGGCGCTCCCGGAAGCGAGGCGTCATCCCCTGGAGGTCCGCGTCCGACAGGGCGCTAAGCTGCTCCTCGTAGCCGTTGACGCGGTCCACCAGCGGCTGGATTCGTTTGAGCTCTCGCTCGTTCTTGCTTCCAAAGACCTTCCTGAGGACTGCTCCGAACATGAGGGGTGCTCCGAAGCCCGGTACCCGAAGGCACCGGCGCGGCTTACGAGGGGATCTTTGAGGTGTCGAAGAGATGGGCGAAATCCGGACTCGCCACGGAACCGACTATACTAGCGTCGGGCTTCTAGTGAGTCAAAAGCTTTCCCCGGATCCCAGCCCGTCCCGCAGCGGGTCACCCTCCGGTACTGCCTCCTCCGAGGGCGCCAGCGCGTCGAGAAGGCGTCCCACGTCGTCGAGCTCGGTCGGGTCGAAGACGAGCGGATGAGCAGAGACGGGACCAGAACCGGTTCCGGCGAAGAGGCTGCGCCGCAGCGCCTGCCGGGCCCGGGCGACGGCGTCACCGACCCCGGACGCTCCTTCGACGATGGCCTCGAGAGCCTCCGGCGAGAGGATTTCGCGCGCCCCGCAGACGGTCGCGCGATGTAGGAGGCAATCGCGAAGCTGATCCGGAGAAAGCGGCATCAGGCGGACCGGCACCGCGTCCGGCGGCAGAGGCTCGCCGGAGCCGCAGAGGGCGAGGGCCACCAGGGGGAATCCGGCCACCCGGAGCCCGGAGAGGATTCTCGCCTCGGCGGCGGCGAGTTCGCCGAGCGGCTCCCCGCTCGGGAAACAGACCGGCGTGCCCGAGCATCCGAACGCCGCCAGGAGCTCTTCGTAGAGCGCCTGTGCAACCTCCTCCAGGCCTTCCGGGACGGGCCGATCCGCCGCCGCCCGGAGAAGCGCCGCGAGGAAACCCTCCCGAGTCGCTCCGGCGTCCGCCTCGGCCCAGAGCACGCTTCGCCCCCGGAGCGCGACGTCCTCGGCCACGCGCTCCAGGAACACCGCCCGCCCCGAGCCCCGAGGACCTGACACCCAGACGGATCGCCCGCTGTTCAAGGCCTCCACGGCCAGGCGCCGCGCCTCGGCCCGGTCGGGAAGCTCATAGTAGAGCAGGCTGTCGCAGACCGGGAGAAAAGGATCGCGAAAGGGCTCGTGTACGCGGGCCACTGCTCATTGCCCCCGTTGCGCTCTCACGTCCTGAAGGCGCTGTGGGAGGTCTCGGTAAGCCGGGTCAATCGTCGAGGCCTTGGTAAAGGCCTGAAAGGCGCCGTCCCAGTCCCGCTCGTCCTCCGCGAGGACTCCGAGTTCGAAGAGGATGGCCACTTGGTCTTCGGGCGTATTCGCCGTGCCCGCCAGCGCCATCCGCAGGGCAGCACGCGCGTCGGCAAACCGTTCGGTTTCGCGGTAGACGAGAGCCATACACGTGTACGCTTCGCGGGACCGCTCCGGCGAACGTGCGGCGATGCGGAACTCCTCCAATGCGTCGTCGAGGAGGCCCATTTCCTTGTACGCCATTCCAAGATTGTAGTGCGTATCGTAGTCGCTCGTATCGATCTTGTCGGCGATGCCCGATTTGAACTCCCGCACGATGTCGTCGAGCTCGGAAAGTTCGAAGCCCTCCAGACCCGCAGCGCCCTTGGCGGGCGCCGAGGCGGCTGGCGATAGCTCCCCCCCGGCAGGTTGCCCCGGCAGGAGAAGGCCGGTACTGGCCGGACCCGGAGCCTCCCGCTGCCCTGGTTCGGCGGCGACGACGCCGGCCCCGAGCTCTGAGAGTCCCGCTGCTGGCCCCGAGACGCCTTCGCTCCGGAGAAGCCGGACCGCTTCCCGGGCCTCCGCGTGATCGGGATCGACTTTGAGGACCTCCTCGAAGGCCCGGAGCGCCTCCCGGCACTCCTTCTGCTGCACGTGCAGCTCCCCGATCAGCACCTGCTCGCGCGTCCAACCGGCGAGATCTTGCCGACGCGCACAGAGGTCTCTAAGCCGTTCGTGGACCGAGATGCTGTCGGGAACCGAAAGTGCGAGCCCCCGAAGCGATTCGAGCGCTTCTTCCTCCAACCCGTACTTTAGACACAGGTCTACCTCCAGGAGCCCGCTCTGCAGGTCCCGGGGTCCCTCTCCTTCTTCCCGGGGCCCCCCTCCCTGCGCCCGTGTACTCCACGAAGCGAGATTCTCCACGCTCTCGACCGGACGCCCAAAGCCGTCTCGACCCGCCGCCGGGGCGCTCACCTCCGAGCGAGCCCTGTCCGCTTCAGCCACCGCTCGAAGCCCCGCAGAGATCTCGGCCAAGTGCCCCTGGATGGCCGGGTGACCCTCGGCCCCTCGCCGGAAGCTCTCCAAGAGCTGGAGTAGCGCGGGGAGCCGATCCCGCGTACGGAGGTCCCGAACGAGCCGGTCCAGCTCCGTTTCGAAGGCGGCGGTCTTCCCCTCCTCCAGATAGAGCTCCGCCAGCGGGATCCGGACCGAGGTGCTCTCGGGCGCCATCTCCGCCATCCGAAACAAGAGCCTCTCGGCCGCTTCGTTTTGGCCCTGCTGTCGGAGAAAGTGTGCGCATCTCTTGTAACAGCCGAGCGCGTCTCCGAACAAATCCTGCTTGATGTACAGGTCGCCCATGCCCTCCCAGAGGGCCGGGTTCTCCGGGTCGAAGCGAACAGCCTGTTTGTAAACGGCAATCGCCTTGAGATAGAAGCCCTGATCCGAGTACGAGTCGGCGACCTGGAGGCACTCCTCGACAGCTTCCTTCTTCCTGCCAAGCCTGCCGTAAAGGTCGACAACTTTCAGTCGAAGGCGAATGTCCCTAGGATCTGAGGACAGTGCTTTCCGATACTCCTCGATGGCCTTCTGAAACTGCCCTTTTTGAATGTATCGGAGTGCGGTCTTTGCGATCCTATCTTTATCGGCCGTCGCAGGGGTCATTATTCGGATGAGATCCCTTTGTTGTAGGTTTTCGCATCGAGCAGTTGTTCGGGGTTGAAGTCAGGATCGAGACGTACG
>JACRCS010000309.1 GCA_016218905.1 Deltaproteobacteria bacterium | reverse complement strand
TGCGCCCATCGGATACGCGTGGAGGATCGCTCGCTCCAGGAAGCGGCGCGCCTCGGCGATCGCGTCCAGCAGCCCCAGCCCGAGAGCCAGCTTGGTGGCGATGGCCGCGGAGAGCGTACAGCCGGTTCCGTGGGTATGCGGCGTGGGGATCCGGCGGGCGCGGAAGATCTCCCAAGAGCCCTCCCGGTCCGCGTACACGTCCCGGATCTCGTCGCCGCTGGCGTGCCCTCCCTTCAGGAGCACGGCCGCGGGGCCGAGCGCGAGGATGCGCCGGCACGCCTCCTTCTCTGCCGCCTCACTCGAGATCTCCATGCCGGTGAGCACCTCGGCCTCGGGCAGATTCGGCGTCACCAGCTTCGCCCGGGGCAGGAGCTCCCGGACCAGCGCCGACCTCGCATCTTCCCTCAGGAGGAGGGCCCCCCCCTTGGCGACCATCACGGGATCCACCACGAGCCGTTCCACCGGATAAGTCTCCAGGACCGCAGCCAACGCCCGAATCACTTCCGCGGAGAAGAGCATGCCGGTCTTGGCGGCGGCCGCGCCCATGTCGGAGAGCACGCTCGCGAGCTGGGCAGAGACGGCTTCGGGTTCCAGCGGGAAGACGCGCTGGACCCCGCGCGAGTTCTGGGCGGTGATCGCCGTGATGACGGTGGAGCCGTGGCAGCCGAGCGCGGCGATGGTCCGGAGGTCCGCCTGGACTCCCGCTCCGCCGCCGGAGTCGGAGCCCGCGATGGTCAAGACGTTCTTCAACTGAGCTCACCCACGATGGAAGACCTCCTGCGCTCTTCGGACGAACTGACGTGCCCGCTCCTCGACGTCCGGAGCGAGAAAGAGGGCCCCCAGCACCGCGACGCCGGAGGCCCCGGCCGCGGCCGCCTCGGCCACCCGCTCCGGCGTGACGCCGCCGAGGGCCAGCACCGGGAACCCGACCCCTTCCCGCGCGGCCGCGAACCCGGCGCCCCCGAGCTCGCCGCCCGCCGGGGCCTTCGAGATCGTCGCGAACACCGGGCTGAGCAGGGCGTAATCCGCCCCTTGCGACCACGCGCTCAGGAGCTCTTCCCTTCCGTGGCAGGAGGCGCCGAGGAGGGCTCCCGGCAGGCGGGCCCGCACCGAAGCGACGCTCGGGCCCCGCGACGGGAGGTGGGCGCCCGTGCCGAGCGCCTCGGCCGCCGCCACGCTGCCGTTGATCGAGAGGATCGCGTCCGGGCACGCGGCCCGGAGTTCGCGGGCAACCCGCAGGCACTCCGAATCGCCGAGCCCCTTCGCCCTCAGACAGATCCACCTCAGCCCGCCCCGGAGGGCGGCCTGCGCGCGGTCGAAGATACTCTGTCCGAGGAGCTCCCAATCCGCAATGGCGAAGACCGGGGAAGGGAGGAGGCGCACGGGGCCGAAGGGCGGGCCGGAGCCCCTACCCTTCCTCGCTGAACAGGATCTTATGCTTGAGGAGGTTGACTTCTTCGAGCCTTCCCTGCACGAGAGTCTCTTCGCCGAAGAGACTGCGGAGCCGATAGCCGCCTTCCGCCGGCTCGACGATCACCACCTCCTGGAGAAGCAGTTCCTCTGCCTCACCTCTGCGCACGTAAGCGTTGGACTCGCACATGGCGGCACCTCCCGAGGGCCTTGGTATCCGATTTGGGGAGGAGTGTCAAGCTGGGCCGGCCGACAGGGGTTTCAGCTGTTGGTAGGTGCCCGTCCGGAAAAGCCCCGCTTTCGCCCGGGCGAGCGAGTGCCCTCGGCCCAATCCGCGCTGAGCCTGCGGTCCTGAACTGACAACTGAAAACTGAAGACCGACAACTCCATCCGGAAGGGCACTTTCCGGATGGACACTAGAAGGTGTAGACGCGACCTTCTACGCCGAAGACCATGGGAGCGGCCCTGTGGGCGTGGGCGCGCCAATCGTCGCCGTAGTGCACTAGGACGATCCTTCGCCGGTACTCCGAAGGGAGGATCAGGAGCTCGTCGAGCGTCGCGTGGATGTGGTTCCCGTTGCTCGTCAGCTGACAGTCGTGAAAGATCGTCTCGGCGCCGGGACCGAACCGCTCGAGGTTGCCCAGGTCCAGCCGCGAGTCGCACGTGAGCAGAGCCGCCCTTCCGGTGGCCGAATCGTCCAGGCGAAAGCCCCAGCTCGCCCGCCCCGGCGTGTGCGGCGTCGGGAACGGCGTCACGACGACGCTGCCCAGGCGAAACGGCTCGGGTGCGCGCACCGGGTGGACTTCGAAGTATGTCTCGAGCTCCGCATCGAAAGAGCCGCCCGCCTGGTCGGCGAGCCGCTGCCCCATTCCCGCCTTCAGGGCATGCTCCCAGAGGTGAGGGAGGAGCTCACTCGGTACGTGGAGCCGCGGGCGCGAGTGCCACGCGAAGTACGCCATGAAGCCGAGCTCTTCGAGCCCGCCGATGTGGTCCGCGTGCAGGTGGCTCAGGACCACCGCGGGAATGGAGGAGAGGGGGAGCCCCAGCGCGTGGAGCGCTCGCGAAGCCGTGTGGCCGCAGTCGACGAGGAACGGCTCCCCTTCAGCCGGGCGGACCAGGAAGTTCGTCTGGAAGAGGGTCTTGGCGAACGCTTCGCCGACCCCCAAGGGAACGATCTCCATCGACGCGAGCCATTCCTGCGAAATGCGTGTTCCTGTAGGAGGTTTTCCTCCGTATCGGTTCGCCCCGCGCGGAAGTGAAGGAGCGCTAACGCCGGTTATCGGTTATCAGTTTGCACAACGGAATCGGCCAATGGCGGCTGACAAGGAGACACTCGGGCAGGATAGGCTCTCGGTCGCAAGGCCGTCGCCGCCCTGTCGGCTCGAAACTGACAACCGACAACTGATAACCGCGCCCGAAGGGCGCGGGGTCAGCTGATGATGTCGGCGAACTTGATGATCTCCTTTCTGAGGGCGAAGATCACGGTATCGAGCGCGCTCTGTTTCGAGTATCCGAAGCGGCTCTGCATGTTCAGAACGACGCTCTCGGCCAGGTCCCGAACCTCCGGCGTAATCTTCTCGTACGCCTCCGGGTCGCGACGCTTGTAGAAGAAGGACTCGCTCAGCTGGTCCGCGCCCACCGTGCCCATGGTACGGCGGTGGGAGAGGAGCTTCGCGTACTCGGTCCCGAAACAGGTGAGCACGTTGTCCTTTCGGCTCGAGACGACGGTCTTTCCCCCTTCCAGGACGAGCTCTCGGCTCGCCTGGAGGTCCAGGAAGCGTTGCGCCATCTCCCGGCGGAGTTCCACAGGGTTGCGTCCCGGCGCCAGAATCTTCTCGATCGACGTGAGGTAGTTGAGATCGGGGCGATCTACCTTCTCTCCGCTGTGGGGATCGATGTAGCTGAACCGGGGAATCATGATGTGCGCGAATGCCCGGTTCTCGTGCGCCTTGAAGAGGAGCGCCTGCTGGAGGTAGCGGCGCAGATCGGCCGAGATCTGCTCCGGGTCGCGGTTGACCGTAGCCTCCATGATTTCGCGGGCGATGACGAGGTAGTAGAGCGCGCGCGCCACCTTCCCGAGGCCCTTGAAGTCCCCGTAGTCCCCCTCCCCTTCGGCGAAGCGGACGTCGCCGATGAAGCGCATGAAGACGGGCTTCCTCCCCTCCCGGTAGGCCGCGTCCATGGGCGGCCAGTGGTGCATGCTCGGGTTGCCGCTGAACATTTGTTCGAGCTGGTTGAAGAACGTCCCCACGTGGACGCGCAGGCCTCCCGACGCCGCCAAGGTGTCGCGCATGACGTTCTGGAGCTGGCGGACCGACATGCCGTGCTTGCCCTCGTTCGGGTAGTGCTCGTTCCAGAGCTCCCGCATGAACTCGTCGTCCACGAGTTTGAGCTGATCCGTCGCGAAGACCTGGGAGTTCTCCAGGGTCCGCCGCTCGGGCTGGGCGGCGATGAGCTTCGAGAGATCGGCGCGGTGGACGTCCACCCCGAGCTTGATCATCTCGCTCCGGAAGGGGTGCCAGTGCGGCAGCGAGCGGATCGTGGCGACCGGGTCGTCGGGCCGGCAGGCGTAGATGAAGAGCTTCTGCTCCGGGGTGATGGAGAGGTAGAGCCTTCTCTTCTCTTCGCTCCAGTTGTGGGGAAACTGGTTCTTCCGCGGCGGCAGCAGACGGGTCAGCACGGAGTAGTACGCCGCGACGCGCAGGAGGTTCGGATCGACGTCGTACTTCTCGCGCATGTTCGCCATGTCTCGGCGCAGGATGTCCATTTCGGAGTTCGCGTCGAGCAGGTAGTTGACCGGGATCTCCTCGATGCGGTCGAGGAGCTTCGACGAACTCAGCTGCCCCTCCAGCACCGTCATCTCCTCGAGGTTCGTCGTGAGGATGACGGTGGTATCGACCGACGTCTGCGTCGACTCGACCGAAGCCTTTCCGCTCCCGAGGAGCATCAGGAGCGGCTTGTACTCCTCCTCGGAAGGCGCGGAGCCGCGCCCGCCGCCGAAGGCGTCATGGATATGGAGCAGCCCCCGGTTCGCGGCGACGATGGCACCCTGGTATGTGGAGAGATGAGTTCCGGGGATGTGCTCGTCCAGGGCCGCGTACTTGTCCGCCACCAGGTCCAGGGGAGTGCTGCGGACCTTCATCCGGCGCATGAAGTCGATGTTCGCGATGCCCTTCGCCTGGGCGATGGAGAAGTCGATCTCTTCCACGCGGACGTACTCCTCGATCACGTCGAAGAGCGTCTTGCCCTCGTTGCGGGGGTTCTGCAACAGAGCCTCGATGATGTCCAGGGACTGCTTGTCGAGGGACGCGTCCAGGTAGTAGCTGGCGAAGACCACCTTCTCGTGCATCCCGCGCCGTTGATTGACGAGATCGAACAGCTCCTGGCGCGGATGGACCACCTCGTTGCCCTTGATGAGGCTGCTCGGGAAGAGAAGGACGGGGTTGTGCAGGAAGGCGGGCCGGTACTCCACGACCTGCCCGTTGCGGCCCTTGAAGGCGAAGTAGAAGGAGTAGAGCCTCGCCTCGCGCTGCTTCGTGTACTCCTCCAGGGCGAGCGAGATCAGGTCGACGATGTTGGTCTTGCCCGACGCCGGCGGTCCGACGAGGATGATGCCCCGGTTCGGTCCGGACTCCTTCGCCACCGAGTCGATGACGTCCACGACGTGCTTGATGCAGAACTCCTGGCCGAAGACGGCATTCGTCCCGTCGGCGAACGGGTCCTTGAAGAGCTTGTAACTGACGGTCGGCTCTCCGCTCCGGACCACGATCTCGAAGCCGAAGTGCTTGATGGCTTCCGAGATCAGCGCGGAGCTGGTCCGGAGGCACTCGGCCGGATGCTTGACAAAGATCTCCAGGAACTCCGAAAAACGCAGCGTGCGCCGGGGACTGTAGCTCAGCAGCTTCCGATAATCGAGGTCATCCATCCCGGCTACTCCAGAAGCGGTTTCTCTCCTTTGTGCATCCTTTCCAGTACCTGTTCGAAAGATACCGGCGAGATCTGGCTCTGCCGGTACTGCCCCCCCGACCAGACGTGGAGCGTGTTCTTCGTCATGAGGCCTACGGAGCCCTTCCAGATCGTGTGCACGTTGCGCAGAGTCGGCTTGATCCAGTCCAGTCGGAGGCTGCGCCCGTCGTCCCGGTGGTACAGGAGAAGTCCCCCGTCGCGGAAGTCGACGTCCACCGCGTAGATCCTCGGGCGGTAGAAGTGGGTGAAGTACCTCAGCATCTCCTCCCGAATCGGCTCCGGTTGGAGCCACACCCACCGTTCGTCCACCTTCACCGTGTCCCGGTCCTTTATCCCCAGCCTCTCGGCCGTCCTGCGGTCGATCCGGTTCAGGTGAAACTCCTGGATGAGCGCCGGCGTCAGGAACCTGCGGAGGAACTCGTAGTCCGTGATCGTGTGGACCAGGTGATCCATGGCCTGGATCGGGTCCACACGGCTCTCCACCTTCCAGCTCTCCTTCTTCTCTCTGTCGATCTCTTGCAAGTAGGCCAGCGACACCTTGCCTTCGCGGTAGAGCTGTTCGATGTGTTTCCATAGGTGATAGCCCAAATGATAGGGGTTTCGTTGATAGTAGGGCCTCGGATAACACACGCCCGAGAAAACCTTGCAGTAATCAATGATTCCCGTAATGGCTCGTTCGCGAAAGAGCTCCGTCATGATCTTCTTTTCCCAGTACATCGCCCAGCCCTCGTTCATGATCTGCGTGCGCCGCACGAAATCCTGAGGCACGCGGGTGATGTACTGGTAATCGAGGATCGCGCGCTCGGAAGTGCTCGCGGGCGCGTACAGCCGGAGCAAGCCGAGCACGTCCTCGCACGGCGCTCGAAGGACGTAGCCCTTTCGGCTCAAGCTCTCGCGGCTCCTGCGCTTGATCACCTCCCGCTCGAAGGCGCCGGCCAGCGTTGCGGGCTGGAGCAGCGCCGTGAGGGTGTCGAAGACTGGCTGGAGCGTCGACTTCGGTTTCTCTTCGCGTTCGTCCTCCGCGTAGTCCTGGCTCGTGGCCGTCTCGGTGAGGACGGAGCGTTCGACGCTGAACTGGGAGTTCGGGGAGATGAGCCCCGTGACCGACTCGGTCGCGTTCCAGTACGCGATATAGTCCTTCTCCCCCATCTGCTGCCGGGCAAGGTCGACCCTCCGGACCAGGTACATGACGAACTCCGTGCGGTCCGGGTTCGAGTCGCGGAGCACGTTCCGCTCGGAGAATTCGCAATGCCCGACGACGTGGGCCATCACCGATGCCTGGGTCGAGGGCGAGTTCGCGCTGTTCAGATAGGCGTAGGAGGGGTTGCCGGTCTGGACCACCTCGTAGTAGAGCGTCGCCTCCTGGCCGGTCTCGATCCGGTGCTTGCGGTGGACCATCGCCTTGCCTTCCCAGATATTGACGGGGCTCACCGGGTAGACGTTCTTCTC
>JACRCS010000298.1 GCA_016218905.1 Deltaproteobacteria bacterium | reverse complement strand
CACCCTCAAGCGCTTCGCCGCGCGCCTCGGCCGGCAGGTCGTCTACCTCCCGCTCGGCTCCCTCGCCTCCCTTTCGCTGAAGAAGCTCCGCCGGTTCCACGTTCTCGCGAATCGCGACGCCCGCGGCTGGGCGAAGGACTACATCTAGGACGGCCAGTGAGGGTCAGAGCCAGTGAGGGTCAGTTCCGTTTTTCGTTAACGCTAACGAAAAGCGGAACTGACCCTCACTGGCTCTTTCGTTAACGCTAGCGAAAACGGAACTGACCCTCACTGGCCTCTAGAATCGATCCGTGCAGAGAGCGCCGGCGGCTTCTGGAGACTTGCCCGAGGGCTCGGAGGCTCTCGGTGGGTCTCCCGGGCCGCAGCACTTTCTCCTGGAGCTCACCAAGGCCTGTAACCTTCGCTGTGTCCACTGTGCCGTCAGCTCCGAGGGCTACGTGGCGGAGAGCCGGCCGTGGGCGGCATTTGAACGCCTCCTGCCGACGCTGCGCCGCCTCCGCCCTTCCGTCGAGCTCTCCGGCCACGGGGAATCCCTGGTCTACAAGCGATTCTTCGACGCGTTCACCGCCGTCGTCGATGCCGGCTGTCCGGTGAGCTTCATCACGAACGCAACGCTTCTCGCGCCCGAGCTCTCCGAGCGGATGCTCGCGTACGCCGGACCGCGGGGCTGGAGCCACGTCACGGTCTCGGTCGACGCCGCCGAACCGGAGATGTTCGAACGCCTGCGGCGCGGCGCGCGTTTCGAAGCGGTCGTCTCCAATCTCGAAGCGCTCTGCGAGGCCAAGCGCCGCCTTGGCCTCGAGCACCCGGTCGTCGGCTTCAACACCGTTCTCATGCGCGACAACCTCGACCAGCTCGTCGGTATCGTCCGCCTCGCCTCCCGGGTCGGAGCCGCCTCGGTGACCCTGGTCGAGCTCCTCGAGTACGACCACTTCAGCGGCCACCGCCTCGAGGAGCTGGGCGTCGAGTTCCGGCGGAGCCTCGTCTCCGCCCGAGCCGAAGCGAAGGGCTGTGGTGTTCACCTGGACCTCGTGCCGGGGCTCAAAGAACGGCTCGGAGAGACGGAGTGACCGGAGTGGCGGAGTGACGTTGCCCGAGGGCCGAAAGCGCAAGGACTGCCGGGATCCCTGGACCGGCGTCGTGATCGGCGCTAACGGAGACGTCGCGCCGTGTTGCCACACCGTTCAACGCATGGGGAACGTCGCGGACGAGGCGTTCGACGACATCTGGGCGGGACCGAGGTTCCGGACGTTCCGGGCGTTCCTGCAGACCGGCACGCCGCTGCCGGCCTGTGCCACGTGCTTCGTGCGCCCCTGGCGATCGGAACCCCTCCCACCTCCGGGCGTCCTGCGGGCGGCCTGGCAGCGCCTTGTCCGATCGACCGGTGTCGGGCGGGGAAGGACGCGGCTGCGGGTCTGGACTGACCGGTCCTCCCACCGCGCGGGCGAACCGCTCTCCTTCAGCGTCGGGTTGGAGGCCGGGCGACTGCGCGACGGCGGACGGCTCGACCTCTACCTCCGGGCGGAGGACGCGACGGGAACGCGCCACTTCGTGACCTTCGACGGGCGCCTGCTGCAGGTCGTCCCCCGGCCCACGCCCCTTCTCGGGGGCATGGAGCCGCTCGACTTCGAGTGGCTCGAGCTGCGTGGAACGCCGCCGCGCGACTGGCCCCTCGGCGAGTGGCGCGTCACCGCGGTGCTGACCCCGACCGGCCGGGGCGTGGACGACGAACCGTCGAGGCACGCCCAGGCGACCAGTTCCTTTTCCAGAGAGGCTTGAACTCGGGGCGGACGCCGATCCTGGCGAGGGCCCTCTCCCA
This sequence comes from Deltaproteobacteria bacterium, assembly GCA_016218905.1. The sequence goes on along the minus strand of JACRCS010000298.1, from coordinate 1,725 downwards.
GAGGCCGGCGACGTCGGCGGGGTAGGCGAACGCGGGGTCGTAGGGGAGGACGAGCCACGAGCCCTCCTCCATTTCGTGCTCGAGCTGGCCGGGGCCCCAGCCGGAGTAGCCGAAGACGAGAAGGCCCCCGACAGGGGGGACGTCGGGTGCCGCGGCAAAGACACGTGGCAGGACTGCGGGGGTCGCCGAGACGACGAGGCCCGGGGCCATGTCGATCGACTCGATCCCTTCGATCGTCTCGCGGTGGACGACGATGAGCCCCGGCGTGGCGACCGGGCCGCCGATGCGCAGCGGGGTGTCGGGGTGGATCGTCGCCGCGACCACTTCCGGCAGCAGCGCCTTGGCGCCCCCGTCGACGAGACGATTCACGATCCAGCCGACCGCGCCCTCCTCCGAGTGGTGCCCCATTAGGACGACCGTCTTCTCGAAATTCGGGTCCGAGAGGACCGGGGCCGCCAGCAGCAGGTAGGGCGGGGTGAGCGTGTCCACGGCGGGAGAAGCGTACGCCGTGGCGGCCGGCGCCGCCACAGCGGCCCTTTCCCCTCCCGTCCGCCCCGGGTGGCCCTATTCCTCGAGATAGGTGTAGTGCGAGAGGGCGACCTCGAAGTCCTTGGCGATCGCCTTGGCCTCGGTCTCGCGGACACGGTCCTTGTCGACCGCCTTGCGGAGCTGCTTCCAGACCCCTTCGAGAATCTCGGCCCGCTCGTAGTTCATGTAGGAGAGGACCCGTTCGCACGTCTCGCCCGGAAGGAGGTCGAGGATCCGCGTCCGGTTCTCCTCGTCGACCGCCACGAGTACTTCGTGCGCTTCGCCGAAGAGGTGGTGGAGGTCGCCGAGGACGTCCTGGTAGGCCCCGACGAGACAGAACGCGAGGTAGTAAGGCTGCGAGCGCTTGAAGGAGTGGAGCGGGAGGAACTCCTTGATGTCGCGCAGGTCGATGAACTTCTCGATCTTGCCGTCCGAGTCGCAGGTGATGTCGGCCAGCGTCGCGATCTCGCCCGGCTTCTCGCGGAGTCGGTGGATCGGGAGGATCGGGAAGAGCTGGTCGATGGCCCACGAGTCGGGGACCGACTGGAAGACCGAGAAGTTGACGACGTACTTGTCGGCGAGCTCGCGCTCGAGGTCCTCGAACTCCTCCGGCACTTCCTTCAGCCCCTTGAGGTGACGGCGGATCCGGTCGCAGGCGTCCCAGAAGAGGATTTCCCCCTTCGAGCGGTCCTCGAGCGAGACGTAGCCGAGGTTGAAGAGCGTGAAGAGCTCCTCCTTGTACTGGAGGGCGTCGTGGTAGCTCTCGCGCATGTTCTTGGCTGTGACGCCCTTGAAGACGTCGTAGAGCTCGCGGACGACGTGGTTCTCGTCCCCGTTCAGCGTGACGGTCTTGTCCTGCTCGATCTTGTCGGCGACGTCGAGGACGTTCGAAACGAGCACTGAGTGGTACGCGGTCACGGCCCGGCCCGACTCGGTCACGAGCGTCGGCACGGGGACCTTCTCGTCCTCGCAGATCGCCTTGATGTTGTAGACGACGTCGTTGGCGTACTCCTGTACGGTGTAGTTCATCGAGGAGTCGAAGGAGGTCTTGCTCCCGTCGTAGTCCACCCCGAGGCCACCGCCGAGGTTCAGGTAGGAGATCTCGACGCCCGACCGGTTCAGCTTCGCGTAGACGCGACCCGCCTCGCGGATAGCGTCCTTGATCTTCCGGATGTCGGTGATCTGCGAGCCGATGTG
>JACRCS010000001.1 GCA_016218905.1 Deltaproteobacteria bacterium | reverse complement strand
TGACTCCGGCCTCTTTTCCGTCACCCCGGCACGGATTGCCGGGGTCCAGGGCCCAGGAGGGTCCATCCATGGCGCACTGGATTCCGGCGTCCATGCCGGAATGACGAAGAAGGGGAGACCCGGTCGCCAGTCACTTGGAAGTTATCGGTTGTCGGTTCTCGGTTATCAGTCAGGGCGTCCGATCGGATCGCAGCCATCGGCCCGCGCTCGCCGGTAGTTCGTCCCCGAAAAACCGAGAACCGAAAACTGAAAACCGACAACCGTCCTCAGCGCCCTCCCTGGACCGCTGCCAGCGGCTCGAAGGCGTCCTGCTCCGACGCGCAGACCGGACACACCCACGTCGGCGGTAGCTCTTCAAACTCCCGGCCGGGACGGACCCCGGCCGCCTGATCCCCTTCCGAAGGACGATAGACGTAGCCGCAGGTGCTGCAGTGCCAGGTCTCCATCGCTCACCTCCTTCGGGTCAGCAAGCTTGTCCCGGTCTGGAACTGCTCTGGAGCGGACGTTGATCGCCCCTTCTCGAACCGGCCTGGACTTCGGCCCTTCTCGCAGGCTCCGGCGATCTCCTTCGAGAAAGGCTAGCTCCGCTTCACGCCGCCGCAAGGGCCTTCTGCTCGCTCCGCTCCACGAGCTCCGCGTACCGCCGCTGGAAACCGGCCGGCGCCGCGGCTTCGGCCCGGTCGTACTCTTCGAGCATCCCTGCCCTCCAGTCGGAGGGGAGGACCCGCTCCGCGAGTGGGTAGAGGATGTTGTCCTCCGTGTCGATGTGCTCCCGGATGAAGGCGACGTACCCGAGCGCCTTCTCGACCACCGTCCCGGCGGCGGAAGAGTCGCCCTCCCTGCCGCGCAGCGCGGCTTCCTCCATGCCCCGGACGAGGGCCCGGCCCTGGTCGTGGGCCATCCGCATCGCCGCCACGGGCGAGTGCTCGGTCGGCATGCCGTTACGGACGAGCTCCCGGAAGAGGATGTCCTCCTCCTTGGCGTGGTGGAACCGGTCGGCGTAGTTTCGGATGAAGTCGACCGCGCTCAGATAGAAGTTCCAGTCCGCGGGTCGGCCCGCCTCCAGCCCGCGGGCCTCCGCCTCGAGCACCGACGCCATCCGCAGGATGAGCCGGTGCTCCTCCACCATGAGTTCCGTCACGTTCGTCACGGTCACGCCCTCCTCTCGCCGTCCACCCCGATGACCGCCACCGTTAGCGGGATGTCCTTGCCGGAGGCCTGGAGCGCCTGCTGGACGAGCATGTGGAGCCCCCGGCAGCAGGGGACCTCCATGATCGCCACGGTGATCGATTTCAGGTCGTTCACGGTGAAGATCTCGGCGAGCTTCGCCACGTACGACGACGTGTCGTCGAGCTTCGGACAGGCGTTCACGAGGACGCGGCCCTTGATGAAGTCGCGGTGGAAGTCGCCGTACGCGAAGGGCGTGCAGTCCGCCGCGATCAGAAGATCGGCGCCCTGCAGCCAGGGGGCGGTGGGCGGGACGAGGCGCAACTGGGTGGGCCACTGCCGCAGCTCGGAGGCGACGCGCTCAGTGGGACCGCTGCCCTCGCGGCGGGGCTGGATGTTGCGCACCTGGGAACCCGGGCATCCGCAAGCCAACGTTTCCATCTCACTTCTCCTTCCGGCCAGCCTCGTGGCCACTCAGTAGCGCGTTGATCTCGGCCTCGATCCGGTCCTCGACGTCCTTGGGCAAGCCGTGGATGCTCACGACGTCCTTGAGCAGACAGATGCCCACGCTGCAGGTGACGCAGCCGATCTCGTACTTCTGGAGCACGGCGCCGACGTCCGGATGCTCCCGGATCACCTCGTTGATCGCCCTGTCTCCGATCCCGTCTCGAAAGGTCATGGGGCACCTCCTTTTCGTTGATGTCAGAATAGGCGGGTGGCCGCCTTTGCCCCATGATCTGAGTCAAGGTTTCGCGTTTTCATCCTGTCTTTTGCTCCGTTCTCCTTTCCGATCAGAATGGAAGCGGAGCAGGGCTGGCTGGCGCCGCAGGCCCCGCCCGCTCCAGGCCGAGAAGGAGGTCCGATGCCGACGGTCCGCACCCTGCCGAGCGGGCTCCGAGTTGTACTGGAGGCGCGCCCCGACGCCCGTTCGGCCGCGCTCGGCTTCTGGATCGGCGCCGGCTCCCGGCACGAGACTGCGGAGCGCCACGGCGTCGCTCACCTGACGGAGCACCTGCTCTTCAAGGGGAGCCGCAACCGGCCGACCTCGCTCGAGATCACCCGGGACGTGGAGAGGCTCGGCGGAGAGCTGAACGGCGAGACCGACAATGAGCACACCGGGTACTTCGTCAAGGTGCCGAGCGAGCACTGGCGGACCGCTCTCGACGTGCTCGCGGAGATGATCCGCTTCCCTCGCTTGCGGGCGCGAGATGTTCGTAACGAGCGCCGGGTGGTGTCCGAGGAGATCGCGGGTTACCGCGACACTGCCTCCGAGCACGTCCTCGACCGGCTCGAGGAGCTCCTCTGGCCGGAGCAGGCCCTCGGCCGCCCCGTGCTCGGGACGGAGGCGAGCCTCGCCGCGCTCGGCCGGAAAGCCGTGGCGGAGCACCTCGCCCGGTTCTACACGCCAGCCAACCTCGTCGTCTCGGCCGCGGGCCGCTTCGACACGGAGGCCCTCTTCGAGCGGCTCGAGGCGTCCTTCTCCGGAAGTGCGGGAGGCGCCGCGCCGGCGTTCGAGCCTGCACGGGAGGAGCAGAGCCGGCCGGCCGCGGTCCAGGAGAGGAGGGACCTCGACGAGACCCAGCTCTGCCTCGCCGTCCGCACCTTCCGCCGGGACCATCCCGACCGCTACGGGCTGCGGCTGCTCCAGATGATCCTGGGCGAGGGGATGAGCAGCCGGCTCTTTCAGCAGATCCGCGACCGCCGGGGCCTCGCCTACGACGTCGGGACGCTGCTCCTCTCTTTCTCGGACGCGGGCGCCCTCGTCGTCCACGCGGGAGCTGCGCCGCGGCGCGCGGAAGAGGCCGCCAAGCGGATTCTGGAAGAGCTCCTGCGCCTCGCCGGCGAGCCGCCCTCGGACAGGGAGCTGGCGGATGCCAAGGAGCAGTATCTCGGCGGGCTCGCCCTGGACCTGGAGGACACGGGAGCGTACTCGGACTGGTCCGGAAAGCACCTCCTGCTGAACGGAGCCGTCCCGGACCTGGAGGAGGTGGAGCGGAAGGTCCGAGCGGTGGAGCGCCAAGACCTGCTCCGGATCGCCCGGGCGTGCTTCCGCGAGGAACGGCTGAGTCTCGCGGTTGTGGGCGTCCCGCTGCGCCGCCTGCCGTTCGAGGCGTGAGGGGTTCCGCGAGGAATCCCGCCACACCGCCCGTGCCAATCTGCGATCGTTGGCTGTATGATGCGCTGAAACAGCCGCAGCGGAGGCGGATCAACATCGATCATGTTCACCGACTACTTGTGCTCGGCCTTTCGCGGCCCCGCCGATCGGTTCCTGAACCTGACCGTGAAGAGGATCCCCAAGCAGGTGCTCTCGCGTTGCGAGTGGGGCCACGACTACAGCCTGAAGATCGAGAACCTGCTGAAGGCCCCACCGAAGAAGGGGCAGCAGGAGCTCTTCTGAAAGGAGTGCGACGATGCAGGTGTGCGTAGAGCTCCCAGACAGCGTGCTTGCGGCGCTGCGGGCGAGCCCCGAGGATCTCGGGCGTGAGCTGCGGCTTGCGGCGGCGGTGACGTGGTATGAGCAGGGGAAGGTTTCCCAGGAG
>JACRCS010000288.1 GCA_016218905.1 Deltaproteobacteria bacterium | reverse complement strand
TCGCTCCCGCGCCTCCGTGCGTTCCGCGATCCGACCCCCTCCTGGGGTCGATTCGTCCTGGACTCTGCCCCTGTCCGGCCCTACCGCGGTCGGGCCGGGCTCAGGCGCATTCGTCGAGGATCTCGAAGTAGTCCTGACCGGCGCGGCAGATGGGGCAGACCCAGGCCGGGGGAAGCTCTCCGAAGGCGGTCTCGGGCGGCACGCCGGCCGCCGAATCGCCTAGGGCGGGATCGTAGACGTACCCGCAGACGGTGCACTGCCAGGCCCGGTTGTCGATCATCTATGGTTGTCAGTTCTCAGTCGCGAGTTATCAGTAAATCCCAAACTCGGACTCCTGGACTTCGCTCGGGACTCCGTGATCCCTCTCGGGCGTCCTGCCCTCCACGATCCGAGCTCGTCCTGAGCTCGTCCGCGATCCGACCCCCTCCTGGGGCTCGGCTCCGGGACTCCGGACTCTCTCAATGCGCCCGCCTCATCCTGAACTCCACCACGAACTCGTCGACGAGCATCGAGAGCTCGGGGTCCTGGCCGAGCCGGTCGAGCGGCGCGCCCTGGAGCTCGATCGCGCGCCGGGCGAGCTCGCGGAAGATCTGGGCGGCCCGCGGCGTATTCTCTACCGTGCCCAGCACGGCCTCTCGAAAGGCGGCGAGCTGGACTTCCTCTTCGTACATTGACCCTCCATCTTGCCGCAGCCCCGCGCGTCGCCGACCCGGGACCAACGCCGCTGCGGCGCTTCCCTATTCTACCCTTCCGCCGGGAAGCACAAGCGCGGAAGGCCGGGATTCGGCCAAAATCCCCCGCACGGGGGATGGCCAGCCCCGGCGCCCAGGTGCTACTTTCGTGTCCACCCGGAAAGTGCCTTTCCGGATGGAGTCGTCAGTCTTTCAGTCCTCAGTCGAAAGGGACGAACGGCTTGAGAAGCATGGCGGTTCTAGACTCTTCCGAAAGGCCGCCCGTGCCCCCAGAGGAAGTCCCGAAGGCGAGGGTGCTGGTAGTCGACCGGCACGAGGCCGACCGCCTGCTCTTCAGCAAGGTCCTCAGCCGGGCGGGCTTCGAGGTCATCGAAGCCGCGCGCGGCGTCGAGGCCGTGACGGCCCTCTCCCTCTACCCCTGCGAGCTCGTCCTCCTCGAGATCGGGATCGAGGCCGAGGAGCTCGACGGCATCGCGGCCGTACGCGCCCTCAGCCCCGTGCCCATCATCGCGGTGGCTCCGGACATCTCCGCCAGGCGCAGAGCGCTTTCGGCCGGTTGCGCCCTCTGCCTCGTCAAACCTGTCGATATCCGGCGCTTGCCCTCGCGCGTGCGGGCCCTCCTCTGCGGAGGAGGAAGCTCCCGCTAATCGCTTCCGTACTTGAAGGAGAGGCTGACGCGGGCCCGGTAGGCCACGACCTGCCCGTTCTCCACCTTCATGTCGAGCTTCTCGATCTCGGCCACCCGGAGGTCCCGGAGAGTCTGGCTCGCGGTCTCGACCGCCCTCTTCGCCGCCTCCTCCCAGGACACCGCGCTCGTCCCGACGACCTCGATGATTTTGTACACGCTGTCGGACATGGTCCCTCCTCTCTGTTGCGCTCGCCCACGGGCAGAAACGCCTTCGGCGCGAGGTTTGCTCAAGGGTAGCCGCGGGTCGGCGGGACGCAAGGCAGATGGGAGTAATGGGAATAATGGGAATAATGGGAATGATGGGAGCTTAACTCCCATAGGTCCCATAGCTCCTATGAGTCCCATGATGGCCCGGTACGCGGTACGCCGATTTTAAGCCGTTCGCGTCTCGGAGGAATTCAAAGGGGGTGCGTAGCGAATGGCGGCGACCGTCTCTCCGGTATCGGCGTTGGAGAGCTCGCCGCTCAAGCCGTGAAGGCCGAAGATCTCCACCGTGTCGCCCGGGGTCCACCCCTCGACCGTGAAGGCGTCGTCGCCGCTCACGGCCCAGGAGGAGCCGTCCTCGAGCTCGCAGACGACCCCGAGGAGCTCGTCATAGCGGGCGCTATTGCGCAAGCGGGTGATCTTCGAAGTCATGGCCGGCAGAGACGCACGGGAGAGGGTTTCCGGCCTCTCCCGTGGCATGTGCGCTCCTACTGCTGCTTGGGATGCTGCTCTGAAGAGGGTGCCGCAGTCTCCCGGATCGTCTCGCCGATTCCCGATACGGCGCCGCCGACCGTCTGGCCGACGCCCGAGACCGCTCCGCCGACCGTCTTCCCCACTCCCTCCACGGCCTCTCCGAGCTCTTCCAGGAGGCTTCGGGCCGACTGGATGCCCTTGTCGGCCGCATACCTGAGCTGCTCCGTGATCCGGCTGTAGAGGTCTCTCGACTCCTCGTGGCAGCACGACTCGTCACCACGTTGGCAGCACTCCCACTCGTAGCGGAGGCCCTGAACTCCCGCGCTCCTGAACTTCCCCACCGCGTCGGCGACCGTATCGGTCAGCATCTCGACGGGGCCTGTCAACGCGGAGGTCAGCGACTCCAATGTATTCCGGAGGTCCCCCAGCCTCAACTCGATGTCGAGGCCGATCGGACCTACGCTGACTGAACCGCCCTTTTGCGCCATGACTCACCTCCATGGAAACAGGGGACGACAATTGCCTCGGAGGGACACTAAGGCGCGAAGCCGTCTTCGTACATGGGTCGAACGGCCCAATTTCGTACCTGAAGGGTCAGGATCCAGGAGCCCGCGCCCCCTCGAGGCCGGCGGCCCGGGCCACCCGCTCCCGGATCTCCTCGGGCGTGAAAGGCTTCGCGATGAAGTCGACAGCTCCGAGACTCCTCGCCTCCGCCTCGTTCTCCCGGGTCCCGTAGGCCGTGATGACCACGACGGGGACGCCGGGATGGCGCGTGCGCAGCCTCCGCAGCATCTCGAGTCCGCCCATTCCGTGGAGCTCCAGGTCGAGGAGGATCACGGCGTACGCGGTGCCGCGCTCCAGACGTAGGAGAGCGTCCTCCGCGTAGGCCGTCGTTTCGATCGGCAGCCCGAGCTTCGCGAGCGCCTTCGAGACGGTCAGCAGGATGTTGTTCGAGTCGTCCACGACCAGGATGGGTCTCGTCTCCATGGTCTTACCTCTAGTCATTAGGCTTTAGCTGTTGGGCTTTAGGAGTACCGACAAACACCTAACCCCTAATCGCCTCGTCTGTTAGACCGCGGGTAACGTGAAGGTGAACTTGCTGCCTCTCCCCGGCGTGGAATCCACCCAGATGCTTCCGCCGTGCGCACGGACGATCTCGCGGCAGATGGAGAGGCCGAGGCCCGATCCGCCCGCGTCGCGCGGCGACTTGACCTTCACGAACTTGTCGAAGATCTTCGACTGGTACTCGTAGGGGATGCCGGTTCCGTCGTCCTCGACCGCCACGTGGACGCGCCCGTCCACGGCGCCGGCCGAGATCCGGACGTGCCCGCCGGGGTCGACGTGCCGGAGCGCGTTGGCGATCAGGTTGACGAGGACGAACGAGATCTTCGCCCCGTCCGCCATCACGTCTGGGAGGCCTTCCGGCAGCGCCATGCCGAGCTCCACGCCGCGCTCGGCCGCCTGGGCCGCCGTGGGGGCCAGGGCGCGCTCGCAGATCTCGCCCAAAGAGGTCGGCGCGAACTCCAGCTCGATCTTTCCCGCCTCGATCCTGGCGAGGTCCAGCAGGTCGTCGACGAGCGCCCGCAGGCGGCCGACCTCCTCGTGAGCCGCCGAGAGGAGTTCCTGGTCCCGGGGAGCGTCCCCCGCCTCCTCCAGCAGGAGATCGATCGCCATCGCGATGGACGTGAGCGGCGTTCGGAGCTCGTGGGACGCCGTCATCACGAACTCGCTCTTGAGCCGCTCCAGCTCCTTCAGGCGCGTCACGTCCCGGAGCACGAGCACCACTCCGAGCCTCTGCCCCCCCGGCGAGGCGATCGGCAGGATGGAGAAGTGGTAGTGCTGCCGGGCCGAACCCCGTCCGACGGTGAAGACGTCGCGGCCCTCTTCCAGCGCGGGCGAGGCGGCGTTCTCCACCGCGTCCTTGACGAGCTCGTACAGGCGGTCGTCGCGGACGACCTCGAGGAAGTGGCGCTCCGCGGCCCGTTCCGGGGCCACGCCGAAGATCTCCGCCGCCTTGGGATTGAGCGCCGTCACCCGCAGCGCCGAATCGACGACGAGCAGACCGTCGTCGATGCTGCGGACGATGGCCTCGCTGCGCACCTTCTCCGCCATGATCCGGTCCAGGTCGAGGTCGCGGAAGGCCTTGAGCTTCTGCGCCATCCCGTTGAACTCGCTCGCGAGGAGGCCGAGCTCGTCCCTCGACGAGACGTCGATCTCGACGTGGTAGTCGCCCCCGGCGAGGCGCTTGGCCGCGGAGGTCATCTGGCGCAGCGGTCGGGTAAGCCGACTCGAGAGGAAGAGGCTAAAGGCGAGCCCGAAACCGACGGCAGCGAGGCTCGTGAAGGCACCCGACCAGCGCGCGGTAGCCGAGATCTTCCGCGCCCGGTTGCTGGCCTGGACCATGGCGGCCTCATTGAGGTCTCGGAGCTGACCGCACCCGTTTCGCACGGCCTTGAAAGCCGGCAAGACCGTCTGGTGATAGAAGTCGCGCGCGTGGCGAGGATCCGAACGGTAGGCGAGCCGAAGCTCCCCGACGCGCACCAGGTAGAGGGCGTAGCCCCGGTCGATGGCTTCCAGGATGGCTCGCTCGCCCGAGATCGTGATGTTGTCTTTCGCCCTTCCCAGCGACTGGAAGAACGGACCTTCGTTCTCGCTGAACTGCCGGGCCCCCTCCGGTTCGTAGCCGAGCAGGACGAGGAGCACGGCGCTGTCCTGCCGCTCGATGGCCTCGAGCATCCGCTCGGCGGCCAGGACGCTCTTGTAGTTCTCCCGCAGGATCGCGTCGCTCGCCTCCCCCAGGTCCCGAAGGGTCGCAAAAGCCCAGACCGAGATCACCCCGACGAGGCCGAGAGCGATACCGTACCCGGTGAGGATCTTCCAGCGCAGGGAGGTGATTCTGGCCATCGTGCCGTCTCCCGGGAGGTCTCCTCACCTCACCATGGTTCGCAATGAAAGCCGCGGTACTCTCGAATCAGCTCGAAGTCAGCGGAGTTGGATGTGATCAGGCGTGCGCCGTGGGAGCGTGCGGTCAGAGCGATCAAGAGCTCAAACAGGCTAGCATCGATGTATATATGGGACAATGGCCACCCACGGCTGGCGGCCGGCGGTCAGGAAGAAACTTATGCCTGGGAGCGGGCTCCAGGCCGCGATTTGGGCCACAGGGCCATTCCTGCCTTGCCCGGACCTCGGGCTTCGCCCGATTCGCGGCCGGGAGGCCGCTCCCACAGGCGACGCTACCGGGGTTGGTCTCCGGCAGCGCCTCAATCTCGCTCGGTGCAGAAAGGACGCGGCCCGCTTAGTAAATCCAAGGGACCAGACTCCAGGTCCGGCGGCAGTATGCCTCATACTCGGCGCCGAAAGAGAAGTGGAGAGCGGCTCATTCCATGAGACCGCACCGCGCCCGGTCGCCGCGGCGGGAGGAGGAGCCGCTCCGGGAGACGCATCGCTCAGAGCCACCTCTTCCGCTTGAACCAGAGCAGCATCCCCCTGCCTACGGCGACCGACACTGCCCAGAACGCGGGGTAGGCCCACCAGTGCTCGTTCTCGGCTAGACAGACCGCTCGAGGACGCGGGCCACCCGCTCCCGAAGCTCGTAGGGGGTGAAGGGCTTCGGGATGAAGTCGATCGCTCCGAGGTCCCTCGCCTCGGCCTCGTTCTCCGGGTTCGCGTAGGCCGTGATGATGATGACGGGAGTCTCCATCCCCCGCCCGCGTAGGCGCCTCAGCATCTCCAGCCCACTGATTCCCCAAAGCTCCAGGTCGAGCAGCACCAAGGCGTACTCGGTCCGGCTGAGGCGTTGGAGCGCTTCCTCCGCGTACGCCGTGACCTCCACGGGGTGGCCCAGGATCTCCAAGGCTTTGGCGACGGTAACAAGGATGTTCATCGAGTCGTCGACGACGAGGATCGGTTTCGGTTCCATCTCGCACTCTCCTTCTCGAACGCGTGGGAGAAGGGAGTGCAATGAGTGAGCCATCGACACATCCGCTCCCGGGGCCCTTCCCAGAGGGAATCGGCTGGGCGCGGCCCGAGGGGCGTCTTGCGGAATGCCAGGCGGGCTGGGCCCGGAGTGGCATTCTGCAACGTCGGCTTCCGCTGCCGGAGCCTCATCACCGTCGGCACGACCCTTGCTACGCCAAGCAGGGGAGGAGGAAGGTGGGAAGCGCGCCGCCAGCTGTAACCGGCTCTCTGACCCCGGGGCGGAGAGGCCCTATAATCGCTGAGTACCGGCCCGGACGCGCGAGACGCTCTCCTGCGCCCCGTGAACGCCAACGCTGGCTGCAGATCGGCGCTGATCCGGGAACAGGTGAAAGGGGGCGCCCCCCTCGGCTCCCGTGCGAGCCCTGGGTCAACGTGCTCGTCGCGAACGGGCGATCGACTGCAACTTCGGCGCGCCGCGACAGGCCGCGGCAGGGGGCTTCTTCCATGGCTGTAGAACGCCCGGCTCCCCACGACTTCCTCGAGCTCGTCCATCAGGGACGCCAAGGGAAGCTCCGGATCTACCTCGGCTTCGTAGCCGGGGTCGGAAAGACCTACCGGATGCTGCAGGAGGCGCACGTTCTGAAGGAACGTGGGAGCGACGTCGTGATCGGGGCCGTAGACACCCACGGCCGTCCGGAAACGGCGGCCTTGATCCCCGGTCTGGAAATCGCGACGCCCAGGAGCGTCGAGTACCGAGGCATCACGATCTCGGAGATGGACGTCGAAGCGGTCCTCGCGCGCGCACCCGAGATCTGCCTCGTCGACGAGGTGGCCCACACCAACGCGCCCGGTTCGAAGAACCGGAAGCGCTACCAGGACATCCTCGAGCTCCTGGAGTCCGGCATCAACGTCCTCGCCGCGTTCAACCTTCAGCACCTGGAGAGCCTCAACGACATGATCGAGCGGGCAACCGGCGTGCGGGTCCGGGAGACCGTCCCCGACACCTTCCTGCGCCGGGCCGATCAGATCGTGAACGTAGATCTCCCCGTCGAAGACCTCCTCGATCGCCTGAAGGCCGGAAAGATCTACGCCGACGAGCGCATTCCCTGGGCCCTGGAGCACTTCTTTCGCCAGGAGAACCTGCTCTCGCTCCGGGAGCTCACCCTGCGCGAGACCGCGGAGAGCGTGGAGCGGGCGGGACGGCGCGGCCTCGACGCGGGACAGAGACCGCTGAGCGGCGACCGGGTGATGGTAGCGATCTCCTCCATGCCGCTGCACGCCGCGGCGCTCCTGCGGAGGGGCTCCCGCATGGCGGGGCGGCTCAACGCCCACTGGTTCGTCGTGTACGTGGAGACGCCCGCCGAAGCTCCCGGCAGGATCGACCCCGACGCGCAGCGTCACCTCCTCGAAAATTTCCAGAGGGCCGAAGAGCTGGGCGCGGAGGTGGTGCGACTCGACGCGAAAGACCCGGTTCCCGCACTCCTGGACTTCGCCCGCTCCCATCGGGTCGGCCATTTGATCCTCGGCCGAACTCGCCAGCCGTGGTGGCGCCGACTCCTCCGCCGCTCGCCCGTGCACCGGATCGTCGACGAGGCCGAAGGCATCGACGTGTACATCGCCTCTCTGGAGAGGGAGGAGAGACCGGAATGACCCTGCGCGCAAAGGTGCTCCTGGCCCAGATCCCCCTCCTCGCTGCACTGGCCGGCCTGACCGTCCTCGCCCTCGTCACCATCTCCCGACTGGGGGAAAGCTCGCAGACCATCCTCAAGGACAACTACCGCAGCGTCCTCGCGGCCGAGCGCATGAGGGAGAGGGCCGAGCGCATCGACTCGGCTCTGCTGACCTGGATGGCGGGCATTCAGCCCGAGGGTCTCGAGCTCGCCGGGCGCGAGGGACCCAGGTTCGAGGCGGAGCTCCGGTTCCAGGAGGGCAACATCACCGAACCCGGTGAGATCGAGCTCACCCGCCGGCTCCGGGAGAGGTGGGAGCGCGTCAAGGTGGCTCTCCGCGAGGTCTCGTCGAGCCGCGACCCGCCGGCGATCCGGCGGGAGTACTCGGACCGGATTTCCCCGGCCCTGGAGGAACTTCGAGCCGCCGTCGACGAGATCCTCGCGTTGAATCAGGAAGCCATGGTCCGGAAGAGCGATCGTGCTCGAGGCCTCGCCGAGAAGGTACGACTCGCCTGGGCGATTGCCGCGCTCGCCGCCGGCATCGTCGCGATTCTCGCCTCCACGGTTCTCACCCGTCGGGTCCTTCGCCCGGTGCACGTGCTGCAGCAGGCGGTCCGCCGGTTCGGTGAAGGCGATTGGGACGCCCGCGCCAGGCTGGCGGGCGGGGACGAGATCGTGGAGCTCGCCCGCGAGTTCAACGGCATGGCGGAGCACCTCCAGCAGTACCGGAAGAGCTCCCTCGGAGAGCTCCTCCGAGCCCAACTCGCCGCACAAGCCTCCATGGACAGCCTGCCGGAGCCGGTCTTCATCCTCGGCCTGAAGGGAGAGGTGATCAGCATCAACCGGGCAGCCGAAGAGGTCCTCGGGGACATCTCCTCTCTCGACCAGGTGAACCCCGAGCTTCGGGAAGCTCTCGTCCGAGCCTACTCCCACGTCCTCGCCGGCAAAGGTCCGCTGGTACCGAAGGGCATGCAGGATGCCCTGCAGATCCCGACGGGAAGCGGGAACCGGCAGTATCTACTCTGGACCGCGCCCTTTCGGGACGAGGACGGGATTACCATCGGCGCCACCGAGGTCCTCCAGGACGTCACCCGGTTCAAGCGCCTCGAGGACCTGCGCGACGACATGGTCTCCACGGTGGCACATGAATTTCGGACGCCTTTGACGGCAATCCGGATGTCGGTGCACCTGTGTCTCGAAGAGGCGGTGGGCCCCCTCACGGAGAAGCAGGCCGACCTCCTCTCAGCCGCGCGCGAGGAGTGCGAGCGGCTCCAGACGATCGTCGACGACCTCCTCGACCTCTCCCGGATCCGGTCCGGGAAGATCGAGCTGCGACTTCGGAGCGTCTCCGCCTCGGAGCTCACGGAGGACGCGGTGGCCCGACACCGGGACGCCGCCTCCCGCGCGTCCGTCGCCCTCCTGTGCGTGGAGACGGGCCGGGGCGAGAGCGTCCTCGGCGACCCCGAGCGCCTCGCCCTCGTCTTCGACAACCTCATCGGCAATGCCCTGCGCCACACCCCGCCGGAGGGCTCTGTGGAGGTCCGGGCGCGGCGGGAAGGGGCCGCGGTCCGATTCGAGGTCGCCGACACCGGACCAGGAGTCCCCGGCTCTAGCCGTGACAAGATCTTCGAGAAGGGCTACAGGGTGCCCGGCTCGGCCGCCGGCGCCGCAGGGTTCGGACTCGCCATCGCCAAGGAGATCGTCGCCGCGCACCGGGGGAGGATCGGGGTCGAGAGCGCCGTACCCGGCGGCCTCCAGGCGAAACGAGGGAGCGTCTTCTGGTTCACGATTCCAGTCTCGCCTCAGCCAAGGTAGCTCCTGCCCGCCGCAGCCCCGCCCTGCAAATTGCAGTAGTCCCCTCCTCCCATCTTGCATTTCGCAACCTCCCGGACCGATCCGGTGCGCCCCGGCGGCGGGTTCGAGCCCGGCACGGTGGTTGCTGTTGTTTCGTTCTTATGCCTGCCGTCTCCGATCTGACGTGCCGAAGCCGCTGAGGTCCTCCGTGCCCACTGTGCCGCAGAACGCGCTCGAGCCGAACCGTGTGGAAGGCGCGGAGTTCCCGCGCCCCGACGACCTCCTTCCTTCTCCCCCGGCGCCGCCGGAGGGAGGTCAGGAGGAAGGCCTCCTGAAGAAGGTCAAGCACCTCCTGATCGGAAAGCCCCGGAGTCCCACTGACCCGTCGGTCTTCCATCACATCTCGCTCATCGCGTTCCTCGCCTGGGTAGGCCTTGGCGCCGACGGGCTCTCGTCCTCGGCCTATGGCCCGGACGAGGCCTTTCGCCAGCTCCTCGGACACGAGTACCTGGCGCTCGTGCTGGCGGTGATGATGGCCGTGACGGTCGGCGTCATCTCCTTCTCGTACAGCCTCATGATCGAGCATTTCCCGAGCGGAGGCGGCGGGTACGTCGTCGCCTCGAAGCTCCTCGGCCCGCGTGCCGGGGTCGTCTCGGGCTCCGCGCTGGTCGTGGACTACATCCTGACGGTCGCGATCTCGATCGCCGCCGGCGCGGACGCGATCTTCAGTTTCCTGCCGCTCGCGTGGCAGCCCAACAAACTAGCCGCGGCCATGGCCGCGCTCGTCCTGCTGGTGATCCTGAACCTGCGGGGCGTCAAGGAATCGGTGAAGGTCCTCACGCCCATCTTCCTCGTCTTCGTCGTCTCCCATGCGGTGCTGATCCTCTATGGGGTGATCGCCCAAGCGGGAGCCCTGCCGGAAGTGCTCGAGCAGGCGCACGCCCGGGGGTCGGCGGACCTCAAGGCCCTCGGCTTCGCGCCGCTCCTCTTCCTCTTCTTTCGGGCTTACTCCCTCGGCGGCGGCACCTACACGGGCATCGAGGCGGTCTCGAACGGGCTCCAGATCCTTCGCGAGCCCAGAGTCGCCACCGGCAGGCGGACCATGCTCTATATGGCCGTATCGCTCGCCTTCACCGCGGGCGGGATCCTCCTCTGCTACCTCCTCTGGGGGGCAAGGCCCCAGCCCGGAAAGACCATGAACGCCGTGCTCATGGAGCTCGTGTTCTCGCCCTGGGCGCTCGGGCCACTGCACATCGGCCCCTGGCTGGTCGTCGTCACGCTCGTCTCCGAGGGGGCCCTCCTCTTCGTCGCCGCCCAGGCGGGCTTCGTCGACGGTCCGCGGGTACTCTCCAACATGGCGGTCGACAGTTGGGTGCCGCACCGGTTCGCGAGCCTCTCGGAGCGGCTGGTGACGAAGAACGGCATCGTGCTCATCGGCGGCTGCGCGGCAGCGGTCATGCTCTATACCGGCGGCCAGGTCTCCTTCCTGGTGGTGCTCTACGCCATCAACGTCTTCCTCACCTTCAGCATGAGCCAGCTCGGGATGTCCCGCTTCTGGTTGAGTGAAGGGCGCGAGCACCACAAGGGCTGGGGCCGCAACCTCTGCGTCCACCTCGTCGCCCTGGCCCTCTGCCTTTCGATCCTCTGCGTGACCATCTACGAGAAGTTCTCGGAGGGCGGCTGGCTGACGGTCGTGGTGACCTCGTCGCTCATCGGCCTCTGCTTCGCCGTCCGGAAGCACTACGACGGCGTGCGCCAGGAGATCCGCAAGCTCGACGAGGTGCTCTGCGCCTTGCCGGAACCGGGCGAGGGCCAGGGCTCGGACCAGATCGATTCCACGAAACCGGTGGCGGCCCTCCTCGTCTCGGGCTACGGCGGGCTCGGCATGCACTCGCTCTTCTCGATCCAGCGGCTCTACCCCGGGTTCTACAAGAACTTCCTCTTCCTCTCGGTCGGGGCCGTGGACTCCGGCCACTTCAAGGGAGCGGCCGAGATGGAGGCGCTCCGGGAGCAGACAGAAGCGAACCTGAAGCGGTACGTGGAGTGCGCGAGGGGTTTCGGCCTGAACGCGACCTACTGCTACTCGGTCGGGACGGAGGTCGTGGAGGAAGCCGAGGCCCTCTGCAAGGACGTCGTCCGGCAGTATCCCCGGGCGACGTTCTACCTCGGCCAATTGATCTTCAAGAGGGAGCGGCTCTACGACCGGCTCCTCCACAATGACACCGCCTACGCGATCCAGAGGCGGATGCAGTTCAGCGGGCTCCAGGCGGTGATCCTGCCGATCCGGATGGCGATCAGCTGACGGCAGTTCGTGAACGATGCCGTGACCGCCGTCGCCCTTTTCGGAGCCTCCAGGCACTTTCCACCAGGGGGTGGAGCTGTCCCGCGGGGGCGCGGGCTAGCCGACCATCAGACCTTCTTCGGCGTACTGGAAGTCTTCTGCGCCCGACTTTCGGCTGATCGCCACGACCATGGTCAGGGGACCCAGTCGTCCGACGAACATCGCGAGGGTGATCAGGAGCTTCCCCGCCGGGGAGAGGGCGGCGGTCACCCCGGTCGAGAGGCCGACCGTTCCGAACGCCGAGACGGCCTCGAAGAAGAGGCCGAGGAAGGCGTCCCTCCGGTCGCTGTAGGGTACGGCGCCGATCTCCAGCCCGGAGAGGACCAGCACCAACGCGGTAATGAAGACGAAGGACGCGACGAGGAGAGCGACGGACCGGGCGACGAGCTCATCGGGAAGGACACGCCGAAAGAGCCGCACCCGGTCGCGTGCCAGGAGCCGATCCCGGAAGAGCGCGAGCACCACCGAGAAGGTGGTAGTCTTGATTCCGCCCCCACAGGAGCCCGGGCTCGCGCCGACGAACATGAGCAGGATCGTGAAGAAGAGGGTCGTGCTCGTCAGGGTGGCGTAGTCGAGCGTGTTGAACCCCGCCGTGCGCGCGGTGATGGACTGGAAGAGAGACGCGAGGGCGGCTTCGTGCCACGGGAGCGGGGCGAGAGCGTTTCCCCGTTCGAAGGCCCAGATGGCGAGCGCGCCGGCCAGGATCAACACGCCGGTCGCTGCCAGCACCACCTTGCTGTGGAGGCTGAGGTGGAAGGACCGTCCCGCGCGGCGCGCGCGCCAGGCGTCGAAGAGATCTTCGAGCACGATGAAGCCGGTGCCGCCCAGCACGATCAGGAGCATTACGGTCCAGTTGAGGAGCCAATCGCCCCGATACTCCATGAAGCTGGTCGCATAGAGGGAGAAGCCGGCATTGCAGAAAGCCGAGACGCTGTGGAAGGCGCCGTGGGCGAGGGCCTCGAGGGGCGGACGGGTGCGGGAGAAGACCGCCGTGAGGGCCAGCGCGCCGACCCCCTCGATGAGGAACGTGTACGCGAAGACGTCACGCACGAGCCGGCGGACCGAGAGCTGGCCCTTCTTCCGTCCCAGCGTTTCATGGACGATGAGCCGCCCGCGAAAGGAGAGTCGCCCACCCGCAATGAGCAGGAACACGCTCGAGTACGTCATGATGCCGAGCCCGCCCAACTGGATCAGCGCGAGGACGACGCACTGCCCGAAGAGGCTGAGCTGCGTCCCCGTGTCCACGACGGCAAGCCCCGTCACGCACGTGGCGGAGGTGGCCGTAAACAGCGCGTTCACGAACCCCAGGGTCCCTTTCGTGGACGCCCACGGGAGCATGAGCAGGGCGGTGCCGACGGCGATCGTCAAGCCGAAGGAGAGGATCAGCACCTGGGTCGGGTGAAGGACCCGCTCCAGGACCCTCCCCAACGAGAAGGCGAACCGAAAACGCCCGCTCCTTCCGGGAGAAAAGGGCTTGACGGCTCGCCTCCGCCTCACCGGAGCTCGGTTTGCCTGACGTGATCCGGCCTGCGGCCCGCCGAAGCCGCTCATTCGGGGTAGGCCTTCCGGAAAGCCTCCAGGTCGTTCGGACGGACCAGCACGAGCAGCTTGTCCCCCTCCCGAAAGACCTCGTCGGGGCGCGCCGGCAGGGTCAGGTCCTCTCCGGCGACCCGGCGCTTGATCAGGATGACCGAGACGTTGTGTGCGGACCGGAGGTGCGTGCGGCTCAGGCTCACTCCCCACAAGGCCCTTGGCGCCGGCGTCTCGCTTATGGCGTAGCCCTCGAGAAAGGGCAGGCGCTCCAAGACCGTGGGCGCGGCCAAGCGCTGAGCGGTGAGCAACGCCGCGTCTCGTTCCGGGTGGACGACGTCGCTGGCCCCGATGCGAGCGAGGATTCTCGCGTGCGCGGGGGAACCGGCCTTCGCGATGATCTCCCTCACGCCCGCTTCCTTCAAATACAGGGTCGCGAGGATCGACGCGTCGATCCGGTCGCCGATCGCGACGATTCCCACCTGGGCTTCAAACGCGCCCGTATCCTCGATCTCGCTCTGGTCGGTGGCGTCGGCGACGAGCGCCTGGGAGCAGAAGGGAGCGATCTGCTCGACGTTGTCCTTGCGGTCGTCCAGCGCCAGCACGTCGTGCCCCATGTCAGAGAGGGACCGGACCATGTAGTACCCGAAGCGTCCCAGGCCAATCACGGCGAACTGACGCCTCTGGGCGTCGAGCCTCCGGACCCGGCTGAGCATCTTCTCCGGCCCCAGCACCACCAGGACGTCGCTGTCCTTGAGGACGAGGTCGCCACCGGGGGGAACGATCGTCCTCTCGGGCAGGAGCTCGCGGACGGCGAGAACCTGGATTCCGAATGCCCGTCCTGGGTCGAGGGCGGCCAGGCTCCTGCCGATCCAGGCCGCGGGCGTCGCCAGCTCGAGGATCGCGAAGTCCGCGTCGAGCGGCAGGTAGCTCAGGATGTGCCGCGACCCGAGCTGTTCCGCGACCCGGTACGCCATCTCCTTTTCCGGAAAGACCACGTGCGAGGCCCCCAGACGAGTGAGCATCGCCGCGTGCTCTTCGTTGAGCGCTTTGGCGACGATCTGCGGCACTCCCAGCTCGCTCAGGTGCAGGACGGCGAGGGCGGCCCAGTCCATCCGCTGGCCGAGGCTCACGACGGCAACGTCGACCTTGCCCAGTTCCATGGAGACCAGCGCGGGGCGCTGGGTCGCGTCTGCCGTGAACGCCTGGCGCACCAACGCCTGAGCGTCCCGGGTCTTCTCCGGGTTCGCGTCGACCGCGATGACCCCCTGGCCGAGCCGGGTGAGCTCTTCGGCCAAGGCCATGCCGAATTTGCCCAACCCGACCACCGCGAACTGCGTCATGAAGCCTCCGCCCGGCGACTTTGCAGCCAAGCACCTGGGGCCGCGTTCGTCACCTCTCGCCCCTCGCTTTCGCCACGAACGCGGCGAAAGGTACCACAACGCGTGAAGTCCCTCACCCGCCGTCCTGCCCTCGCGGACCCTCCAGGCGCTTTCGCTTCCGCCAGAGCGTGGAGCTGTCGATCCCGAGCACCCGAGCCGCCTCTTCCACCGTCGCCGAACGGGCGAGAACCAGCCGGATGTGCTCGTCCTCGAGCTCCTGGAGGGTGCACTGCCCCCCTGGCCTCGGCTGCGCCCGCGCCGTCGCGGCGATCCTCCCCGGGAGCGCCTGCGGCTCGAGCAGCGCCGCGGGCCAGAGGATCAGGGCCCTCTCCATGGCGTTCCGGAGCTCCCGCACGTTACCCGGCCACGTGTAGGAGAGGAGCGCCTCCCGGGCGGCCGGGGAGAGCTCGGGAACGGGACGCCGGAGCGTTCGGGCGAAGAAGCGCAGGAAGCCCTCCGCGAGCGCCAGCACGTCCTCCGGCCGCTCTCGTAGCGGCGGCACCGGGACCTCGATCACGTTGAGCCGATAGAGGAGGTCTTCCCGGAACCGGCCGGCGCAGACCTCGGCCTCCAGGTCGCGGTTCGTCGCGGCCGCGATCCGCACGTCGGCGGTGCGCGTCCGGGTCTCCCCCACCCTCTCGAAGCGCTTCTCCTGGAGGAACCGGAGGAGCTTCGCCTGGAGCTCCACCGGCATCTCGGCCACCTCGTCGAGGAAGAGCGTGCCGCCCTCGGCCGCCTCGACCTTCCCCTGCTGGTCCCGGACCGCGCCCGTGAACGCCCCCCGCGCGTGGCCGAAGAGCTCGCTCGCCAGGAGCTCGCCCGAGAGGGTCGGGCAGCTGACGCCGACGAAAGGTCCCTCCGCCCGCCGGCTCGCGCCGTGGAGGAACCTCGCCAGGACGGTCTTCCCGGTGCCGCTCTCGCCGCGGAAGAGGACGGGGGCGTCGGCGGCCGCCGCCCGGCGGACGATCTCCAGCGCGGCGAGCATGCGGGACGAGCGGGAGGCGAGATCCGCCTCGGGAGCGGCGTCGCCGAGCCGGTCCCGGAGCTCGGCCACCTCGCGCGCGAGGCCACGCAGGCTCACCACGCGGTCGACGATGTGACGGACCTGGGACGGCTCGAAAGGCTTCGGCAGGTAGTCCCTGGCGCCCCGCCGCATGGCCTCCACAGCCGTCTGGATCGTGCCGTAGGCCGTGATCACCACGACCTCGAGGTCCGGCGACTCGGCCAGGAGCTCGGGCAGGAGGTCCATGCCCTGCTCCGTCCCGAGACGCAGGTCGAGGAAGGCAAGATCGAGGGGGCCCGAGCGGACCGCCGCCAGGGCTGCCTCCCGGTTCGGGGCCTGCGTGACCGTACACCCGGTCGCCTCCAGGCAGGCCGCAAGGGTTGTGCGGATGTTCCGCTCGTCGTCGATGATGAGAACCCGGAGAGGCGTCACGGTAGAGCTTTCTCGGTTATCAGTTATCAGTGATCAGTTATCAGTAAACTGAAAACCGAGAACTGAAAACTGAAAACTGATAACTGGCAACTGACAACTACCTCCTCCGAATCCCAACCGCCCGGCCCGCACCGGCGACCGCCGCTGCCACGCCGAGGCTCAGGACCGCGCCCATCTTTGCCTCGGCCTGGAGCGCGGGGTCGGCGAAGGCCTGGCCGGCGATGAAGAGAGAGACCGTAAAGCCGATACCTGCGATGAGCCCGGTGACGAGGAGCTCCCGCCCTCCCATGCCCCGGGGGAGGGAGAAGCCGAGGGCGTGGCCCAGGAGGCCGAAGGCGAAGATCCCCAGCGTCTTTCCGAGGACGAGCGAAGAGAGCACGAGCCACGTGCCGGTCCCCATCCCGGAGAGGGGCACGCCCGCGTTGGCGAGGCCGAAGAAGAAGAGGCCGAAGTCGACGATCACCCGCCACTCCTGCTCGAAGCGCGCTAAGGGGGAGCGCTCGCGGGGGTCCTCCTCGAAGAGGTGCCCGGTCTCCCGCCGGGGGTGGGGCAGGAACGGCACGACGAAGACTAGCGCAAGCGCCGGGTGGAGGTGCGCGAGGGAGAGACCGACCCAGCTCGGGACACCTCCCAGGAACAGGTACGGCCAGTAGCTCCTGGTGTTCCCTCGCCTGAGGAGATAGGAGGCCCCCATGCCGGCGGCCGCGGCGAGGAGCCACGCCGGTCGAACGGGGGCGAGGGGATCGGGGTAGAAGACGGCGATGATGATGAGCCCGATGGCGTCGTCCAGGATGGCGAGGAGCAGC
>JACRCS010000287.1 GCA_016218905.1 Deltaproteobacteria bacterium | reverse complement strand
TTCGACCACGCCGTGCGGATGGCCGAGGGGAGGCCCCTCGAGGTCCTCTTCGAGGAGGAGCCCGGCTGCCCGCTGGTCCTGGGAGACCTCTCCGCCCTGCGGCGGGTGATGGTCCATCTGGTGGAGAACGCCGTCCGGTACACTCCGACCGGGCACGTGCGGATCGGAGTGGGCCCGACCCAGGGAGGGGGCGGCGGCATCCGCATCGAGGACACCGGTCCCGGCATGGAGCCCTACCACCTCCGGGCTGCACTGGACGGAGTCTCCTTCAAGGGAGGCGGAGGAGGCCTCTCCGTGGGCCTCTCGCTCGCCAGGCGCCTCACCGAGCTCCACGGGGGGACCTTCGAGATCCGGAGCGCGCCGGGCCAGGGCACGACGGTGTGGGTGACGCTGCCGCCGGCGCCGGAAGAACCAGGTGTTAGCGGTTAGCTATCAGCTTTTAGCAATTCGCAGTTAACTCGTCCTGATCGATGCGTTCGCAGCTCGTAGGGTGGGCCCTGCCCACCGATCCGACGCCAAGTGGTGGACGATGCCCACCCTACGCCCTCCTTCAGTGCCCGGAGGCGGAGGTCCCGGGGCGATGACTCGGCTGTATCGGACTTGACGAGCTGCCCCGTCGATCCTGGATCACAGCGGCTCAGTCGACGGCGCTGACTGCCTCGAGGAGCTCTTGGACCGAAAGCCCTTGCCGGACTGGCTGACCGAAGCCGGGCCCCTCCCGGCGGTAGAGGTCGAAGAGGGGGTGGCGCTCGCCGTCCTCTGCCTTCCGGCTTCGGGCGGTGACGATGCCCACGTCCGCCAGCTGGGGCTGGGAGCAGGAGTTGGGGCAGCCGGAGATGGCCCAGGTGAGGGCCTTTCCGCGGGGGCCCACGGCTCGAACTACGGCCCGGGCGACGTCCCGGGTGGGCGAGAGGCCGAGGCGGCACTCGTGGCTTCCGGGGCAGACCTGGAAGGCCATCTGCTCCTCCACGGAGGTGCCCGGGAATCCGGCGTCTGCGAGCTCTTTCCGGGCCGAGGCGGCCGTCCCCGGATCGGCGAGGAGGAAGGCGACGTTCTGGTGAGCCGTGAGGACCAGAAAGCCTCCCGCATAGCAGGCGCCGAGCTCCGCGAGCCTGCGGAAGGCCTCGGTTGAAACCTGACCGCCGAAGAGCCTCGCCTCGACCCGGGCGGGCTCCGTCCCGGAAGCCTGGGTGACGTTCTTCGGCCAGGCGTCGGTGATTTCGAGGCGGTCCGGTCCCAGGAGGTTCTCCCGCAGGAGGCTCCGGAAGCCTTCGATGCCCAGGTCCCGGACCAAATACTTCAGGCGACGGCCCTTTGGCGAATGCTTGGCATGGACCCGCACCGCCGCTTCCACCAGCGGATAGATCCGCTCCTCCTGGACCCGGGTCTCGAGAAGCTGAGCCTCCATGGGCTCTCGCCCGAGCCCGCCGGCCGCCCAGACGTCGTAGAGGGGCTCGCCGCCCTCGGTCCCTACGAAGACGAGGCCGACGTCCTGGATGAGGTGTCGAGAGCCTTCGTAGCCCGCTTCGACCCCGACCTTGAACTTCCTGGGCAGCCCCTCGAAGCGCGGATTTCCCGTGAAGATCCGGTGAAGCCTGCGGGCGAGCACCTGGACCCGGGCATAGGGCTCCCCGAAGGGCGTGGCGCACGAGATGCCCCTTACGGCCCCCCCGCAGGCCCCCCGGGAGGTCAGGCCCACCGAGGCGAGCATCCGGGCAGCCTCCGCGAGATCTTCGCGCTTCACCCCGTGGAGCTCGAGGCTGTTGCGGACGGTCAGGTGGAGCAGACGATCGGCGTAGAGGTCGGAGATCTCGCAAGCCTTGCGGGCCTGCTCGGAGGAGAGCGCCCCGGAGGGCACCTTGACCCGAAGCATGAAGAGGCCCGGCTGCCTCTGCTCGTAGACGCCTTCGATCCTCAGCTTCTCGGTGGGATTCAATCGAGCCACAAGCCTGGCAGGTCGAATTCCGCTTCCGGGAAAGGCTCGGCACGGACCTTGTCGTTCTCGGCAAAAAAACTCACCGTTCCCCAGACTCCGCCCTCCTGACGCCCCACTACCTCCAACGTCTTGTTGAGCGGGTCAACGAGCCATACGTGCTGTACCTCCGGACTTCCGCGATAGATGCCCATTTTGATGAAGCGATCTTTCTTGGCGGTACCAGGGGATAGGACTTCGCAGATCCAGTCCGGTATGACGCCGATCCAGTTGTGCTCCTTGGAGCGCGTGAACCGAAGGCTCAGTCAAAGCAACGAATCTACTCTCGGCGTCGTAGGCGGTCAACGCGGCTCAAGATGCGGAAGATGCGGCGCTCAGCTTCCTCCGCAGCCTCGCTCTCCTGCGCTCCAAGGCACCACGGTCGACGGCCGGCCACGGGCCGCGTGCCAGGGCTTCCTCGATGAGGGCCAACGCGCCCGCGTCGTTCCTGAGGCGGTGCTCCAGGGCCTTCGCCGCCTCCTCCACCGGGAAGGAGTCGCCGGGGGCCAGCGCCCTCATCTCGGCCCAGACCTCCAGTGCCCGCTCCCACTCGCGCGCTTCCTTGCAGGCGAGGGAGACTTCCCTTAGCGCCCGAAGGCGGAGCTCCCGGGGCAGGTCCTCTGAGAGGCTCTCTTCCAGGGCGCACCTCGCTTCCCTGCGGCGTCCTTTTCGGGCGTGGATCAGACCTACCCCCGGCCCGGTCCCCTCGGGATGCCCATCGGCGGCCCGGCCGGCGGCCCAGAGGAGCCCCGCCAGACTCAGGAGGTCCCACCGGTTGTGGACGAAGACGGCGGCCAGGTCCTCGTCCGGGCCGTTTGCCAGGTACTGCCGGTAGATCCCCGGGATCTCGCATGAGGGCACGTCGCCCGACCGCTGGAACTCGAGGACGGTCCCCTCCAGCGTCGCCAGCCGGCAGTCGGCGTTGCGAAAGCGCCAGAGCGTCCGGGCTGGAGGGAGCAGATCGAGGTGGGCGGCCCCGGCCATCGGGGAGGGCAGGCGCTGGAGGACGTGCCGGTTTTGCAGGATGGGGAGGTCGAACGGGCCGCCGTTGTACGTGACGAGACACCGGACCCCGGCGAGCTCCCCCGCGAAGGCCTCCAGCAGGTGGGCCTCGCCGTCCAGGTCTTCGAGGAAGAGCTGAACCACCCGGAACCCGCCCTCAGTCCAGCGGGCCACGCCCACCAGGAAGGGGACCGTCCCGGCGCCGCCGTCGAGGCCCGTCGTCTCCGTGTCGACGAAGGCGATCTCCTCGGACCGCGAGACGCCGCCGAAGGCCTCCGGGAAGAGCGCCTGCGCGCCCGCTCCGGGCAGGGTCCCGAGCTCGCCCACGGGCAGGCGGCCGTGGAAGGTGTCGTGCGGGTAGAGGGCCTCGGCCGCGAAGGCGAGCCCCGAGGGCGTCGAGATCCGCCGGCCGCCGACGAGCTCCGCGAGCGGCACTGGCGCCGGGCGCGGCGGCCGGCGGGGAGGCTCGACCCGGTCGCCGGAGACGACCTTCCCCGGGCCGAGGAGCCGGTCGAGCCGCCGGCGAAGCTCGTCCACGCGCCCGTCCCGAGACGCGCCGGAAGGCTCTCCCTCCGCCGGCTCCGCCGCCCGCTCGAGGCGCCGTAGGCGCGCCCTCAGGTCCATCAGGAGGCCCGGACGAGCGCCGCGAGGATCCGCGTCGCCGCCTCCTTCACCGCGGGAGCCTCGGGGTCTCCGTGGGACGCGGGCCCGACGCAGGAGGGGCAGCCCGAGGCGCAGGCGCAGGAGGAGATGAGGAGGAGGGCGTCGGCGAGGAGCTCGCCGGAGCGCCCGTGGATCCCCTCGGCGAGGCCGCTCCCGCCCGCGTACTTCTCGTAGAGGTAGACCACCGGACGGAAACCGTCCCCTCCGTTCGCTACGGGAAGTCCGCCCCGCTCGAGGCCCTGGCGGCCCTCCCGGTCGCCGAGGGCGCGGCCGAGGTCGGCGGGATCGCAAAGGCAGCGAAGCGCCGCGAGCTGCTGGAGGGCGTAGGAGATCCCGTCCAGCCCTTCCAGAAACGAGGCGTTGGGCAGGCCGATTTCGCGGGCGAACGCCTCGTCGAAGCTCCACCACGCCGCAGTGGTGTGCATCTCCTGGTCGGGCAGGTCGATCTCGCCGTACCCCACGTTCTCCAGTGTGTAGAATTTGATCTTCTTGTAGCCGGGCACGTGGGTCACCACGTGCACCTCTCCCCACTCAGCCGCCGGTTCCGCCTCGCGGATGCCTGCCGGCGCGGAGGCGAACGTCTCCAGGATCGTCACCTTCGAATGGCTGATGGCCTGGGTGTAGTGCTCCGCCTGGACCCTCCGCACGTAGGCCTTGCGGGCCTTCCAGTCGAGCCGGTCCACCTGGTGGGGGAGGCCTTCGACCATGTAGATCGCCCCCTCGTGGATCGTCGTGGGGGCGCTCTCCCAATCCACCTCGGCGATGATCCGGGGGCTCCCCTCCGTCACGTCCACCACCTCGAAGTTCTCGGGCTCGGCCGTGCGCAGCGCCACGTGCTCGGCGGGGTAGGCGTCCTCGATCCAGTGCCAGCGGCCGCCCGCCTTCCGGACGACGCCCTTCTCCGCCAGGTAGGCGAGGATCTCCTCCAGGGACTCGGCTCCGAAGGACTCCCCCTCGCCGAAGGGGAGCTCGAAGGCGGCGCACCGGATGTGGGAGACGAGGATCGAGAGGTTCTCGGGGTCGATGAGCCCGAGCTCCGGCGAGCGGTCGAGGACCTCCTCGGGGTGCTGGACCACATACTGGTCGAGCGGCAGGCTCGAGGCGACGAGGACGGCTGCCGAGGTGCTCCGGCGCCGGCCGGCCCGACCCGCCTGCTGCCAGGTGCTGGCGACGCTTCCGGGATAACCGACGAGCACCGACGCCTCGAGCTGGCCGATGTCGATCCCGAGCTCC
The DNA here is from genome assembly GCA_016218905.1 of Deltaproteobacteria bacterium. Next base: position 10,102 of record JACRCS010000287.1, on the reverse strand, counting down.
AGGGCGTTGGTGGAGACCACTCCGCGGATGCTGCCGTCGCGAAGGCCCGCTTCGATCTCCCGCCGGAGGTTCGGCAGGTAGCCGCCCCGGTAGCCCCGCACGAGCCTCTGGGCCTCCGGCGACTTCCCGAACCCGTCCTTGAGGTAGCGCGCCAGGATCTCCACCTGGAGCCTCGACCGGACGAAGGCGATCGTCTGGATCCGCTCGCGCAGGAACCGGCGGCTCACCTTCCGCGCCAGGACCACGGGAGAGCCGCGGACGCCCAGACCGGAGTCGACCACCGGAGGGTTGAGGAAGAGGAGGTGCTTGCGGCCCCGGGGCGCGCCGGAGGCGGCGACCTGCCGGACCTCGGGGATCCCGGTGAGGCGCTCGGCGAGCTCGGCCGGGTTGGCCAGCGTGGCCGAGGAGAGGAGGAAGACGGGCTCGCTGCCGTGAAACGCGGCCACGCGCCGGAGCCTGCGGAGCACGTTCGCCATGTGGGACCCGAAGATGCCTCGGTAGACGTGCATCTCGTCGATGACGACGAACCGGAGCCCCCCGAAGAAGCGCGCCCAGCGGGGATGGTGGGGCAGGATCCCTTGGTGGAGCATGTCGGGGTTCGTGAGGACGACCTGCGCCTCGTCGCGCACCTTGCGGCGGATGTCCTGGGGCGTGTCGCCGTCGTAGGTGTATGCCTTGACCGCTTTGGGCAGGAGGGCCGAGAGCTCGCCGAGCTCCGCGAGCTGGTCCTGGGCGAGCGCCTTCGTCGGGAAGACGTAGAGGGCCCGCGCCTCGGGGTCTCGAAGGAGGGCCGAGAGGACCGGCAGGTTGTAGCAGAGAGTCTTCCCGGACGCCGTCGGCGTCACGGCGACGAAGGGCCGGCCGGAGAACGCGAGCTCCGCCGCCTCGGCCTGGTGCGTGTAGAGCCGCTCGATCCCCCGCCCCTTGAGGGCCGCGACGAGCCCGGGATGCGCGGCCTCCGGGTACGGGGCGAAAGCCGCCGGTACGGCCTCGACGACCCGGTGGTGAGTCACGCACGGCCCCAGGTTCCGGCTCCGAAGGATGCTCTGGACGACCTCGTCGACGGCGCGCATCGGCGCAAGATAACAAAGGAATTAGGAATTAGGAATTAGGAATTAGGAATTGGGAATTCGGAATCCGGAATCCGGAATCCGGAATTACGCTTTGATGTCCAGCAGGTGGCCCTCCTCCTGCTCGGGGGTGGCGTCGAAGTGTTCTTCCCGGCTCGCCGGATGGTCGCGGCCCTTCCGCTGCCTGCTGCGCTCGTCCCCTCCGGGCGGGTTGTCGAGCCGGGCCCGGGCCGCGTCCGCCGATTGCTCCACGTCTTCGTGGAGGTGTTCCACGTGCTTGACGGCCGCCGCCGAGGCCATCCTCTCGGCCAGGAGGCGGTACTCGGGGTCCCAGCGGCGCGCTTCGTCGAGGTTCCGGTTCAGGGCGGCGAATCCGATCTGGAGGGCGTCGGGCACGAGTCACCTCCTTTCCCGCTTCGGTTCGGACCGTGGCTCCGGAGACTTGAGAAAACCGGCGTTTAGACCCTCCGGGAACGCGGGCCTTCGCCGAAGCGCAGGAGGACGGGAGCGGCTGCGGCGGGGCCGGCTGCCCGGGTCTTCTTCCCCTCGGCGACGAGGATGATCACCAGGCCCGCGAACACCGCTCCGAAGAGGCCCCACCCGGCCCCGCTCAGCGCGGCGTCGCTCCACCGCTCCCCGAGGTAGAGGCCGAGCGACCCGGCAAGCATGCCCGCCAGCGCGGCGGAGTCTTGGAAGAGGAGCATCCCCTTCGACGGCGCCCTGCCGGCGCCGAGCACCCGGGACCCTCCCGGGCTCCTCCGGGCGAGGACGTGCTTGAGGCCGATCGCCCAAGAGGCGGCTTGTACGGCGAAGGCCACTGCGAGAACGACGTAGGACCACGCCGGATCCCCCGCGCCGCCGGCACCGGAGAGCCGCGAGAACGCCCGGTACGCGCATAGTCCTGCGGCGAGGCCGAGGAGCAGGGCACCCACCACGAGGCTCCGGAAATAGCGTTTCTCTTCGGCCAGTTGGAGGGCCGCGAGTTCCCCCCTCGGGAAGCGCATCGCGCCCGGCGGCACGGCCGCGTCAGCCGGAAGGGAGGCGCCGCGGGGGACGCGGTAGAGCGGCGAGGGAAGGGCTTCTGGGTCGGGGAGCGGCTGTTTCGGCGAGGCTGAGGGCATCGGTTCTCTCCGGGAGGACCTTCGACGCGCTGCCGGAGGTCCGGCAGCCGGGTTCGGATACGGGAGGGGGAAAGACTAACGGGGGAGGGCAGGGTGTCAAATCGAAAGAGCCGGTGCTGGGCCGACGCGTCACTTGCGAACCCGCTCGAGAGGGGTAGAAGTTCCCGGGGACCGGAGAAGGGAAGGCTCCTTCCTACGCAAGGGACGAGAAGGTGAACCGGATGGCGAACGACTCGAAGCCGAGGCGCGTCGCGCTCGTGCTCCAGGGCGGGGGCGCTCTGGGCGCCTACCAGGCGGGGGTGTACGAGGGGCTCGTCGGGCACGGCTGCGCCCCGGACTGGATCGCGGGGACCTCCATCGGAGCCATAAACGGCGCTCTCATTGCCGGGAACACGGCCGAGGACCAGGTGCCGAGGTTGCAGGAGTTCTGGAAGCTCGTCTCGGACGCCGGCCTGCGGACGTCGCCGTGGCCGTCGGGTCCCCTGCGCCAGATCCTGAGTGCGTGGAGCATCTGGAAGGCCATCACCCTGGGTCGGCCCGGCTTCTTCGCGCCCCGCTGGTTCGATCCCAGCGTCTTCTTCCCGGTTCGATCCTGTCAGACGGCCAGCTTCTACGAGACCGCGCCGCTCCGGGCGACCCTCGAGCGCCTCGTAGACTTCGACCTCCTCAACGAGGGCCCCATCCGGCTGACGGTGGGCGCCGTGAACGTCGCCGCCGGGAAGCTGCGGTACTTCGATACGAAGACCGACCGGCTCGGACCCGAGCACATCCTGGCGAGCGGCGCCCTGCCGCCGGGCCTCCCCGCGGTCCGAGTGGACGGAGAGCTCTATTGGGACGGCGGGATCTACTCGAACACGCCCCTCGACGTCGTGCTGGAGGACGTGCCGCGCGTCAATACGCTCTGCCTCATGCTCTCGCTCTTCAATCCGGCGGGAGTGGAGCCGCGGTCGATCTCGGAAGTGGAGACCCGGCGCAAGGACATCACCTACGCCACCCGGATCCGCGAGCATGTCGCCGCGTACCGGAGGATCGAGAACCTGAGGCGGACGATTCGGTCCCTCTATGCCCTCCTGCCCGAGGACGTGAAGGAGAACCCGGAAGTGCGGGAGTGGGCGAGCCTCGGCTGCGAGACGACGATGCACATCGTCGAGCTCCTCTACCCCACGAGAGATTGGGAGCTCGCCTTCAAAGACGCCGACTTCTCCCAGGCAGCGCTGGAGGAGCGCTGGAAGCTCGGCCTCCGCGACGCGTCGCTCCTGGGGGAGCGCCGGCCCTGGGAAGATCCCGTTCGGCCGGGTACGGGCGTGGTCGTCCACACGGTGGAGTCCCCGGCCGACCTGGAGTCTCGCGATCTCGCGTTCCGGTGAGACGCAATTCCGCAGAGGAGCTGAACATGGAAAAGGTCAAGATCCTCGGTATTGCCGGCAGCCTCCGAAAGGGCTCGTTCAATCGCGCCGCGCTCCGGGCGGCCAAGGCCCTCCGGCCGGACGACTCGATGCTCGAGATCTTCGAGCTCGACGGCATACCGGGATTCAATCAGGACGAGGAGCGAAACCCGCCCGCGAAGGTCGTGGAGCTGAAGAAGAGCGTGATCGCCGCCGACGCGATCCTCTTCGTGACGCCCGAGTACAACTACTCGATGCCCGGCGTGCTGAAGAACGCGATCGACTGGGCCTCCCGCCCGTACGGAGAGAGCGTCTGGAACGCGAAGCCCGCCGCCATCATGGGGGCCTCGATCGGCATGCTCGGCTCGGCGAGGGCCCAGTACCACCTGCGCCAGTGCTGCGTCTATCTCAACATGATCGTGCTGAACCAGCCCGAGGTGATGATCCCGCTGGCCTCGGAGCGCTTCGACGCCTCGGGGAACCTGATCGACGAGAAGTCCAAGGAGCTGATCGCGGCGCTCCTCGTGGCGCTCGTGAAGTGGACGCGACAGCTCCGGCAGATCCATGGGGAGCCGAAGCCGGCGTGAGAAGGGCAGGAAGGGCAGGAAGGGCAGGAAGGGCAGGAAGGGCAGGAAGGGCAGGAAGGGCAGGAAGGGCAGGAAGAGCAGGAAGAGCAGGAAGAGCAGGAAGAGCAGGAAGAGCAGGAAGAGCAGGGAGAGCGGATGCGGCTCGGCGGCCAGTGCCGCAGAGGAGGGGATCCCCGATGAAGCGATGGCTCGTCAAGACCGAGCCCTCGGCCTACTCGCTCGACGACCTGGAGCGGGAGGGGAGGACCGTATGGGACGGCGTGAGGAACCCGGTGGCGCTGCGGAACCTGCGGGCCATGCGGCCGGGCGACGCGGTCTTCGTCTACCACTCCGGAGGGTCCGGCTCTCCGCCGGCCGTGGTCGGGACGGCGGAGGTGGCGGGGGACCCCCGCCCGGACCCGAAGGCGGCGAAGTTCGCCGTCGTGGACCTGCGCTTCGTCTCGAGGCTCCCCCGCCCGGTCGCCCTCTCCGAGCTGAAGGCGGAGCCCGCCTTCGCCGACTCGCCGCTCGTCCGGCAGGGGCGGCTGTCGGTTCTAGGCGTGACCGACGAGCAGTGGCATAGGGTGCGGGAGCTGGCGGATCGGGAGCCGTAGAGTCGGCGGCCGAAGGCTCGGGTATCGTGCGGGGCTGCCGGCCTCGGCGAGAGCGGCAGGCACCGGAAGCAGGTACAATGATCGGGAAGGAGGCCCCGTGCAAAGCCCGCTGCTCTTCTTCGCCGCTTTGTCCCTGGCGTGCGCACCCATCTCCCGGGCGGTCGCCGCCGAAAAGGAGGCGCTCTCGATCCGAACCGGAACGGGGCTGCTCACCTTCCAGGTCGAGCTCGCCGTCTCCCAGCAGGAGAGGGAGCGGGGCCTGATGGGCCGGACGGAGCTGCCGGAGGGCTCGGGAATGCTCTTCCTCTTCCCCACCGACCGAGTCGCCCGCTTTTGGATGGTCAATACCCCGCTCTCCGTCGACGCGCTCTTTATCGCGAGGGACGGCACCATCCGAAAGATCGCCGAAGAGATGGAACCGCTCTCCTCCCGCGTCTTCTCCTCGGACGTCCCGGTGAAAGCCGTGCTCGAAATCCGGGGCGGCGAGGCAAAGAGGGCGGGGATCCGCGTGGGGGACAAGGTTCTCCACCCGTTTTTCGGAGTGCCACAGGGCTCGCCGGGGGTGGGGCGGTAAAACTCGCGTCGGCTTGCTTTGCGGACCCGAAAGGTCTAGCATGGCGATACTTCTTGCGGTGGGTGCGCCAAGTCCTGCGCAGGAGGGTATCGGATGCGGTTCGCATGCAACCACTGTCATGCCCGGTACGACCTGCCCTCTGAAAAACTGACCGGCGGAGCTGTCCGCGTCCGCTGCTCCCGCTGCCGCGGCCTATTCGTGGTCCGCCGCCGGCTGCCGGAAGCCGTCGGCCCACCCACGCCGATCCCGCGCTTGCTCGTCGAGCCCGACGATCTCCGACTCGACCTGAGCCTGCTCTTCGACTCCGGCTGCGGCCTCGCCGAAGGCGGGAAGCCTGCCGCTCTCTCTCCCGCCGATCTTCCCTTCCTCTTCGATCCCGACCTTTCGAGCTGGTCCCCGAAAGAGGAGCCGCCTCCAGCTCCCAGGCAATCGTTCGATTCCCTCGGCTCCCGAACGGAAACCGCGCAGGCTGGCCCTCCCTCCGAATCCGGCAGCCCGGTCGTCGTGCACCTCCGGACAGCGCCGCCGGCCGACGCGGTTCCCTCCCTGGGCGGTCTTCGGCCGGAGGCTCCGTCCGGGCACGCCGGCGCGGCCCCGTGCGCCCGCGCCCACTCCCAGATCGTTTCGGAGCCGGTTCGGTCCGGTCAGCGCGTGTACGCGGGCGATGCGGACCTTGTCGTCCTCGGCGCGGTGAGCTCCGGCGCCGAGGTGGTGGCCGACGGGGACGTCCACGTCTACGGCGTATTGCGCGGTCGGGCGGTGGCGGGCGCCCGTGGGGACGCGGGCGCGCGGATCTTCTGCCTCGGGCTCGAGGCCGAACGGGTGTCGGTCGCCGGCACCTCTCTCGTCATGGAGCCGGTCTCGGAAGAGCTCCAGGGTAGGCCGGCCCAGATCTACGTCCGGGACGACGAGCTCGTGATCGAGCCCATCGGGCCGGCTCCCTTCGCGAGCGCTCCGCCGAGAACCGATCCGCTGCCGGTGCCTCGCCCGTCCGTCCGCCATCCGAGCCGCCGGTTCGTTCCCTTTCTGGTTTCAGACCCGCCGTCGCGGTAGCGTGCGCAAGCCCCCGGCCAGCGGCCCGCCCGACGCACGCCCGCGCGGGGACGGCATCGAGCCGCCCTGGGATGGGCTACGGCCTCGGGACAAAGGGTGGGAAGTCTTTTGGACTCAACAGCCCCGGGCGGGCGACCAGCACATAGGGCAAGGCGTTGACCGCGTGGTTTGCGGTCACGGAGGCGGCGTCCGAAAGCCCCCTGAGCTCGAGCTCTAGCCGCGGATCACCGTCGATCGTCAGGAAGTCCCCGGTCTTGATCCCCAGCTCGACGTCCTCCTTCACCGCTTCCGCAGTGGGCTGAAAGGTGACGTTCAGCGTGAGCGTGATCAGCTCTTCGCCCGTCTCCTCGTAGCCCGACGTCTTGGTTCTCACCCCGCACACCGTCCCGCGTGGAATCCGAAAGAAGGGCCCTTCCCGGTCGATCCCTGAGGTCCTGGGCTCGATGACCCGATCGATGCGCGAGATTTTCCATCCGAGCGCCGCGGCCACTTCGGCGATCTCCTCCCGGTGGCCCGTAAAGCCCTTGAGGCTGTCGGCAGCGAGCCGCCTCTGGAACTCGTCGAGGGGCTTGCCGATGGCGAAGGGCTCCAGGGCGGAGGCGCCCAGACCAACCGCGTTCGTCGTGCGAACGGAGGTGATTCGCCTCACCTCCCGGCACGGGGCGGAAAAGACGAGGGGCAGCCAGTCACCGATGAAGCCCGGGTTGATGCCGGTTCCGAGGACGGTCACAGAATGGCTCTTGGCGAGCTCGTCGAACTCCTGGGCGAGTGTCGGGTGTTCTCGCCAGGGATACGCCAGCTCCTCGCAAGTGGAGATGAAGTCTGCGCCGGCGCGCACGCTGGCGAGTACGTACTCGCGGATGTCTTGCACGAAGCTTCGGGTGGCGTCGAAGACCGCATCCGCTTTCGTTACCCGGAGCAGCTCGAGGAGGGACCGCCTTACCTTGACCCCGACTGCGTCCAGGCCGAGCAACTCGCCCACGTCCTTTCCCCAGTCCTGCTGGCGAGCGGTTGTGACTCCGACGCATTCGACGCCCTGCTTGTTCAGGAGCTGGCGGGCGATCTTCTGACCGATCGCGCCGAAACCGTTTACGATGACCCTCGTCATTCGTCGACTCCTTCGCGACTGCGAACTCTCTGTCTACGGGGGCCGGGGAAGTCGTAGGGGAGTCGTATCACTCCCTTCTCCGTCCGTCAAAACGCACGTCCGTAGGGCGGAAGAGAGTTCCCCGCTGGAGATGACCTCTCGATCAGCCATTCGAGCACCTGCTGCGCCTCGTCGGGCGCGGGACTCGGGCACCTGCCGGCGCGCCGTCCAGCCGCGCCGCCCACAGCCATCCGACCAGGGCTCCCTTCCTTCGAGCGCCCTCTTATCGCTTCCAAGTGACAAAAATATCGCTATGCGCTCGATATGGAGTAATTTATGTTGAAAATAAGCAAATTTGCAGCATAATGTGCGGCATAAAGGAGAAATCATGGGAGAGCGGCGGCTTTTGGACGATGGATCTGGCCTTCAGAAGGTGGAGACGCTGATGGTCTTGGGCACCGAGAAGCAGTCCTTCCGGATCCCGTTGAGGAGGGACACGAAAGGAGGAGGCACATGAGCGGAGTAGATCTACTGCATCTGAAAGCCGCTCTCCTGGTGGAAGGGATCAACTACGCACCCGGAGTCCTGGGCGACGTGGGCACCGCCTATAAAGAACAGAACCACGGCCTGTTCGGCTGGGACTTCATCACCCACAAGGATGTGCCCATGCCGGACGACTTCGTCCTCTCGGATGGGACCGTCTCGCAATTCCGCTATAACCCCCGGTCCCCGTACCTGCTCGACCTCCAGGACGAGGCTCTGGCGGTGGTCCGAAACGGGGAAGCGTTGGATCGTGCCACTCTGCTGCGGCGGCCCGAGTTCTACGACCGCCTCACCTCGGCCGGCCATCCCATGCGCAGGATCGCCCAGATCGGCGGCGCCGACTGCTTCTTCGTCTGCTACCAGAACTACTGCAGTCACTTCTCCACGGGCCGGCAGTGCGCCTTCTGTAACCTGGTGGCCACGAAAAAGACCTACGACTCGGTTTTCACGCGAAAAGACTTCGGCGAGATCGGGGAGTGTGCGGTTGCGGCTTTCGCGGAGGGCGCGGCGGAACACATCCTTCTGACCGGGGGATGCACGGACACCGAAAGCGAAGTGGACCAGGTGTGCGCCATCGTGGAAAGCATCCGGTCAGCCTTGGGGACGGATACAGTACCCGGTACGATCCTACCTTCGGCTGCTACCCGGGAGGACCACATCCGCCGATATCGAGACACAGGCATCGGGGCCATCGGCTACAGCCTGGAGATCTGGGACGAGCCTACCTACCGAGCCCTCTGCCCGGGCAAGTCCGCCTCCGTGTCCCACCGCGCCTTCTACGAAGCAGTCTGCAAAGCCGTGCGAATCTTCGGCCCCGGCAACGTCTATGGCGTGCTGGTGATGGGGCTGGAACCGAGGGACACGTTCCTGGAAGGCGTCCGGGCGCTAACCGAGGCAGGAGCCAACGTCGTCCCGTTCGTCTGGAGTCCCAACCCCGGTTCGCGCCTGGAGGGTCATCGGGCCCCGAGCGCCGAGTGGTACGCGGACACCGTCCGCGAGGCGGCGCAGATCGTAGCCGGCGCCGGCCTGCCTCGAGGAGACCGGAACCACTGCTACCGGTGCGACGGCAACTCACTCCTCCATGACGCTCTTCGGGAAGCGGACGGGAGGGCGGAATAGATAATCGCGGCGGGAACGGCTTTCCGAGCTCAAGCCTACGGCCTCAGGGATCCCTCGTTATGGGCGCTGCCTACCCGTCGCAGCCGATCTCCATGGTGCCCTTGGACCTGGCGGCCTGGGGAGGACGACGGGAGTGGCGAAGCCGTTCCTCGTGGCCGGGCGGTCAGGCCTGAGTCCCACGTTCGAGCGGCAACGGGCGCAGACGGGTCAGTCCTACGGGGACGACGACGATGGCGCCACGCTCCAGACTGCCTCCGAACACCCGGCGCAGCTCCTGAAGGTACTCGACGTTCTCCGGGCGCATGTTCCGGAGCCGGAATATGACCACACTCGGCAACGTTCCCCGCTCGCCGCTAGCAAATCTCCGAAATCGAGGTCGTGAGTGAGCAGGACTCGCCCGAGTTCCCTCGCCAGCGCCAATAGGGCCGCGTCGGGAGCGCGGGGCTGCCCGACCTCGACCAAATGCACGGCGTCGTGGCCGCGCTGCCGGAGAAAGCCAACCACCCCCGGCGAAATGCGCATGTCGGCCAGGAACTTCACGCCGTGACGCCGTGGAGCGGATAGACCTGCTCTTCCGCCAGCCACGCCCCATACTGCAGGGCCTCGCGAACGTCTTCTGGTTCGAGGTAAGGGTAAGCCTGGAGGATTTCCTCAACGCTCATCCCGTTTGCGACCAGATTCAGGATCAACGAGACGGTGAGTCGCATGCCCCGAATGCAAGCACGTCCGCCCATGACCGCCGGATCGAATGTAATTCTGTTGAAGCCGACCATGCGAGCGCCTCCTGTCTTCGGACTTCGCTCCCATTCTATACAGAGCGTCACAATTGCTTGCGCATCTGCCCCTGAGCGTAGGGTGGGGCGTTCCGCCGCAGGCGGGTTGCCCCACGCGTGGGCGAACCTCGCTGCGCGAGAACCGCCCACCCTACGGCAACCCGGTACGCGCAACTATTTACGACGTCGTGTATAAC
>JACRCS010000297.1 GCA_016218905.1 Deltaproteobacteria bacterium | reverse complement strand
GCGCCGCGTCGCGAGCGGCCCGATTCTCATACAAGGGAGATGCGCATGCCAGTCATCACGATATCACACCAGTTCGGCGCTGGCGGGCCAGAAGTGGGCCGCGAATTGGCCAAGAGACTCGGCCTCGATTATTTTGATAAGGAAATCATCCACAGAGTTGCGTTGGAGATCAATGTTCCCAAGTCTGAAGTGGAGGAGTTCGAGGACGAGCACCACAACAAGTTCCGCAGCTTCTTCTCGAATATTTTCGACCTGGATGCTTTGAAGAAGAAGGCGCGGATTCAAGAGGCGCAGCTAGCCAAGCCTGCCTACGACGAGCGGGAGAAGATACCGTACAATTACCAGGTCGACGGCTGGATCGACAGCGACATCTACAAACAGATGATTGTCAAAGTGATCGGGGCGCTCGGACAGCGGCGGGGGGTCGTGATCGTCGGGAGGGGCGGACAGTGCCTTCTGAAAGACAATCCGCGCACGATTCACGTCCGCCTCGTAGCAGACTTCGAAGATCGAGTCGCCTGGGCCGCGCGGCGAAGGGGAATGCCGCTCGAGGAGGCCAAGGAGTTCGTTCACCAGATGGACATCCGGAAGCAGGACTACCTGCGCTTCTACTTCGAAGCCGATCCCGATCAGCCGACGCTCTACCACACCGTCCTCAATACCTCACGGATCCCCCTGGACTCGTGCGTTCGGCTGGTCGAGAGCCTCGTCCGCGAGGCCACGTCCCGGTAGGAAGCACGGCTCCCTGGTCCCGTGCGGTTAGTTCGCGTGTCACGGTTCGTCGGACGAACGGCGGCGAATCAGCGCCGCTCGGCCATTGGCTGGGCCTGAATTACAGGCGAGTACTGCCCGAACGGGCCGCTAGTCCAAGACGGGGAAGGGGGGCGAAGATTCGCCCCTTCCCGGTTACTTCCGCTGCTGGCGCAGAGTCTCCAGCTCGCCCCGGATTCGCTGGGCCATGTCCGGCGGCGGGTTCCGATCCAGATAGCTCTGCCACGCCTTGATCGCCCCTTCCGCATCGTTCAGGTCGTAGCGCAGCACCACCCCCAGGTTCATGAGACTGTTGAGGTGCTTCGGATCGAGCTCGGAGGCGCGGCGAAACTCGCTCGCGGCGCGCTGGAAGTCCCCGATGCTCCGATACATCACCGCACGGTCGGTGATCACGTCCGGATCCTTCGGCTCGAGCTCCAACGCCTTGGTGTACGCCTGGATGGCATCCATGTACTGGCTCGAGTCGAAGTAGAGGTTCCCGAGCCGCATCCAGGCGGGCCGGTTCTTGGGGTCCCTGGCGACGATCTGCGTCAGTTCCTTGATTTCCGCGCTCGCGCTCCCGAGGGCGCTGCCCGGCGCGGCGACGGGCGGCACGGGACCCGAGCTCACCCCCGGCGCGGGCACGGGAGCCCGGAGGATCAAGAAGCCCGAGCCGAGCCCCAGGAAGTATCCGACAACCAAGGCGGCCACGCCGATCAGGGCCGCCTGGTCCAAGCGCATCGTTCTGGTGGTTGCCATCGCCGCTCCTCGTCATTGGGCGTCTCTCCGCCCGAAGTCCAAGAGAAAAACTCTTACCGGCGTCGGGGATCCGTGTCAAGGTTCCTGAGCCGCTCCGGGGGCCTACAGCGTAGGACGCCGGCCGCCTCGTGCGAGTCAAGGTCGGCACCGGCGAGCCGATACGGAAGGGACCACGATTCCCCTCGCATGGAACCCCATGATCAAAACCATACCCGTTGAGGATCTTCGCGTCGGCATGTTCGTCGAGGACTTCAACGTGTCCTGGCTCGATCATCCTTTCCTCTCGAACCGCAGGAGGCTGCGGAGCCCGGACGAGATCCGCGCCGTCATCGATCACGGAATCAAATCCGTCTCCATCGATACCGAGCTCGGGCCGGACAGCCCCGGCGCCTTTTCGCCCGAGGAGTCGCCGGTCGGCGCGCCGAAGAAACTCCTCTCCGAGATCGAGGCGCTGCCCGCACCCGCTCAGCCGACGCCACGGACGCCCTACGAAGAGGAGCTCCGCCGGGCGCGGACCATCCACGCGCGGGCGAAGCGGGTAGTGGAGGAGCTTCTGAACGACGCCCGGGTCGGGAAGAGCATCGACGGGGAGAAGGCGAAGGCGGTCGTCGACGACATGGTCGAGTCCATTTTCCGCAATCCTGACGCCCTGACGAGCCTCTCGCGCCTCAAGAGCTTCGACGAGTACACGTTCCAGCATTCGGTCAACGTCAGCGTCCTCTGCCTGGCGCTGGGCCGGCACCTCGGCATCCTCAAAGGGGAGCTGAAATGCCTGGGCGTAGGGGCTCTCCTGCACGACGTCGGCAAGGTGCTCATCCCTCAGGAGATCCTGAACAAGCCCGGGCGCCTCACGGAGGAGGAGTTCGAGCGGGTACGGACGCACCCCCTCCACGGAGCGAAGCTGCTCATGAGATGCGGTGAACTGCCGAAGAGCTGCGCGACGGTGGCGCTCAATCATCACGAGAGGTTCGACGGAAGGGGCTACCCGAGGGGACTCTCGGGGCTCCACATCGGGAAGTTCGGCCTCATCTCCGCCATCGTCGACGTATACGACGCGATCACCTCCAATCGCGTGTACCACCGGGCCATTTCGGGTCACGAGGCGGTGAAGAAGATCTACGAGTGGGGAAAGACGGACTTCCAACCGATCTACGTCCAGAAGTTCATCCAGTGCCTCGGGATCTACCCGACGGGCTCGGTGGTACGGCTCGACACGGGCGAAGTCGGCGTCGTCTCGAGGCAGAACCCTGATCACCTCCTGCGACCCTGGATCCGCATCGTACGCGATGGCGCGGGAGGGCCCGTGACTCCGCCCTTGGAGGTCGACCTCTCCCTTCCGGACCCCAAACGCCGCGGAGCGTACGCGCGCTCCGTGGAGGCGCCCCTGGACATCGAGCCGGAGCGGCTCGACGCGGGCGCCGTCCTCGGCGGCGAGGCACGGGCCGAGGAGGATCAGGCCTGAAAGAAAAGAGCCCGCGGCTTTCCGCCGCGGGCTCTCCTTCGGTCTTCCGGCTCGAGCGCCGTGAGGCGCGGGAGCGGTTCCGCCGGAGCTGTTACATCATATCTTCCATGCCGCCCATGCCGCCGCCGGGCATGGCCGGAGCCT
>JACRCS010000296.1 GCA_016218905.1 Deltaproteobacteria bacterium | reverse complement strand
CGAGGCGGAACGCGCGCTGGACCCGCTCGGCGGGGGTGAGGGAAGCGTCGTCTTCGGCGGTCTTCCGCCGGGACGCGTCTCCGATGGACGACATGGAGCGATTATCGCCCGAACGCCGCACCGCTGAACGCCGTACCGCCCAGGCGGGGGACCCCGGCGACCGGAGCGTGGTGCCAGGCGTGAATTAGTGTATTGTTTTAAAAAATAAAAGAATTAACGCCAGGAACGGGTTCTTTCCGCCGGGAGGGGTCGTCGCGGGAGGGACGGGCGGAGGGAGTGCGGCAGAATCAGCCGCATGAGCGACCCCGCCCGTCCCGCGAACAGGCTCGCGATGGAGTCGTCCCCCTACCTGCGCCAGCACGCGCACAACCCGGTCGACTGGTACCCGTGGGGAGCGGAGGCGTTCGAGCGGGCGCGGAGGGAAGACAAGCCCCTCTTCCTCTCCATCGGCTACTCGGCGTGTCACTGGTGCCACGTCATGGAGCGGGAATCGTTCGAGAACGAGGAGATCGCGGCGGTCCTGAACGCGCACTACGTCTCTGTGAAGGTCGACCGCGAGGAGCGACCCGACGTCGACGACGTCTACATGAGCGCGGTACAGACGATGGTCGGGCGTGGCGGCTGGCCGCTCTCGGCGTTTCTCTTCCCCGACGGGCGGCCGTTCTTCGGCGGGACCTATTTCCCGCCCGACGACAGGCAGGGGCGTGCCGGTTTCCGAACCATCCTCGAGAAGCTGGCGGAGGCGTGGCGCGAGAGGCGCGACGAGCTGGGAAAGGGCGCAAACGAGGTCGTCTCCGAGGTCGAGAACGCGAACCGGATCGCCGAGCGTGCGGGACGCGAGGCGCTCTCGGCCACGACGGGAAACGTCCTGACCGCGACGCTGAAGAGGACCTTCGACGCGCGGCACGGCGGAGTCGGCGGCGCGCCGACGTTCCCGCCGCACCTGGCGCTCGAGTGGCTTCTCCTGAAGGGCGCCGAGGGGGACTCGATCGCCCGGTCGATGGCGCTCAAGACGCTCGACGCGATGGCCCTCGGTGGCCTCCACGATCACCTCGCCGGCGGCTTCCACCGCTACTCGACCGACGAGCGGTGGCTCCTCCCGCACTTCGAGAAGATGCTCACCGACAACGCGCAGCTCCTCTCGCTCTATGCGCGGGCGTTCGTCCTGACCGGACGGGACCTCTACTGGAGGACGGCGCGCGGAATCGGCGACTGGCTCCTGGCGGAGATGCGGGGCCCGGAAGGTGGCTTCTTCGCCGCCACAGACGCCGACTCGGAAGGAGAAGAAGGGAAGTACTTCGTCTGGTCGGAGGCGGAAGTGCGCGAGGTGGCGGGCGGTGACGCCGCACACTTCGCCAGCGCCTACCGCGTCCGGGTCGAGGGCAACTTCCATGACGAGTCGACGGGGCGGGCAGCTGGCCTGAACGTCCTGCACCTCATCGAGGAGCCTTCGGCGGAGGACGAGGCGCGGCTCGCCCCCGTAAGGGCCCGGCTTCTTTCGTTGCGGCGGCGGCGCGTCGCCCCGGCGACGGACGACAAGCGGATCGCGGGGTGGAACGCCCTGGCGATCTCGGGGCTCGCGGCCGCCTCGGCGATCCTCGGCGAGCTGCGCTACCTCGAGGCGGCGCGGGAGTGCGCCCGATTCCTCCTGACGCGCATGCGCGACGGGGAGGGGCGCCTCCTTCGGACCTGGAAGGACGGGGAAGGGAAGATCCTCGCCTTCCTCGAGGACGAGGCGTACTTCGCCCTCGCGCTCCTCGACCTCGCCGACGCCGAGCCCGACAAGACGGAGGCGCGAGGGTGGGCGAGGGAAGCTCGTTTCGTCGTCAATGGCCTGCGGCGCCGTTTCACCCGGCCGGGTGTCCCCGGCTTCACGTTCACCGGGGAGGGGCACGAGCCTCTTCTCGTGAGGACCCGCGACCTCTTCGACAAGGCGATTCCCTATGGACCCGGCGCGGCAGCGCGGGCCCTCGCGCGCCTCGCGCGCCGTGAGGACGACGCTTCTCTCGCGGCCGAAGCCCTCGCGTCGGTCGAGGAGGTCTCGGGTCTGATGGAGCGCACGCCTCACGGCACGGAGTCGTGGCACCTCGCGTGGGAGGAGCTCCGGACGGGCGGTCTCGTGCTGGTGGCTCCGTCCAGGGACGACCGCGACCAGAGGCGGGGGCCGGACGAAGACGAAAGCGCGACCGGCGGAGCGAGGGCGGAAACGGCGGCCGGCCCGGTCCGCGTCTCGGCCTCCATCTCCACCGACCGCGTCACTTCGGGCGAGATGCTCGAGGTCCGGATCGTCGTCGAGCTGGCGGAGGGCTGGTCTCTGGCAGGCGACAAGCCGCTCGCCGTCGACGCGTGGGGAGGGCCGGACCTGAGCTGCACCGCCGTCGAGCTTCCGCCGCTCCGGACGGTTCGGCACGAGGACGGGACGACCGAGCCCGGCTACGAGGGGCGCGTGGACGTGACGCTCGTCTTCGACGTGCGTCCCGAGGCGGCCGAAGGGGAGCACCCGATCGCGGTCTCCCTCCGCTACCGCGCCTGCGGGGAGGGAACGTGCCTCCCGGAACGGGCGCTCGCCCTGACCGTTCCGGTCCTCGTCCTCTCGCGCTGAATGCCCGAGGCCCTCTCTCCCCGCACCGGCCGGCTCTTCGTCGCCGGAGCGGCGCTGCTCTGGTCGACCGGGGGGCTTGCCATCAAGCTCGTCCCGCTCGACGCACTGGGCGTCGTCGCCTGGCGAGCGGCGCTCACGGTCGGCTTCCTCGTCGCCGTCTTCCGACCGAGCCTCGAGAGGTGGAAGAGGGCGTCCGTGGCGACCGCCGTCGTCTACGCGGGGATGATCCTGACGTTCGTCACGGCGACGAAGTGGACGTCGGCCGCCACCGCCATATTCCTCCAGTACACGGGGCCCTTCTACGTCCTCGCGCTCGGGCCCTGGCTCCTGAAGGAGAAATTCCGATAGGCCGACGCCGTCGCCATCGCCGTCGCCCTCGGCGGCATGTCCCTCTTCTTCGTCGGGAAGCTGGACGGAGGGCACCTCGCCGGCAACCTGATGGGCGTCGT
>JACRCS010000295.1 GCA_016218905.1 Deltaproteobacteria bacterium | reverse complement strand
CGCTGGCCGCCGTCCTCCACGGGACGGGGCCCGACGATCGATCCGACGAGCGGGGGGCGAAAGGACTCATCTCTTCGCAGCCAACACGATGACGTGGCTCCTGCCCGCCTTCGGTGCGAAGGTGCGGGTGAGCCCGATCGCCAGGGACGGCAGCAAGGTGCCTCGGAGCACGAGCAGCACCGCCTGGGCCGCCCGCCGGGAGAGGAGGGGAAGAATCCTGCGCAGGGGGTTGAGCCGGAGCACCCGCAGGGCGAGGGAGGGTCTTCGCCCCCCGAGCCACGCCGCAAAGGGCTCGTCTTCGAGCGACGCTACCTCCGAGGCTCTCAGGAGCCGGTGCACCAGCTTGACGAGGTGCCTCTCCACCCTCGAGCACAACGCCGCATGGTTGTAAAACAAGACGACGTGACGGAACCCAGGTTCCGTGCGATGCAGTAGCTCCTCCTCGGTCATGCCGTGGAGGGGCACCGACAAGAGAGCGTGCCCTCCGGGCTTTAGCAGCCGCGCGATTTCCAGAAGGGCCTCGCTCCGCTCGTCGCCGTCGAGATAGTAGATGACCTCCAGCGCGCAGACCAGGTCCAACGTGGAACTCTCCAAATTCAGCGAGGGAAGGGCGCCGTGGACATATCGGAACGATGGATGGTGCGTCCGATTCCAGTCGACGGCGTTCTTCGAAATGTCCGCGCCGACGTAGGAATGACCAGGGAACTGGTCCCGCAGGAGCAGCAGCAGCTGGCTCTGCGCGCAGCCGATGTCGAGCACCGCCAGTCCCGACGAACCCGCGAGGAGCGGCCGCACGGCTTCCACGCATGCCCGGTGACGCACCCTCTGCGACCCGCGCCAGCGGATGAGCCAGCCGTCCCCGAGCGTGTCGAGGCGCGCCGGGTCGAACATCCGCTCGAAGTCCTCCCGACTCCGAAGTCCCCCAGCCACTGGACGGCCCTACTTCCCGCCGAAGGCGCGCACGGCCCGCCTCAAGGCCTGTTGGGCCATGTCCGCCGCCGCCCGCCCCCACCAGCAGGCGAGGTAGGGGATCGCGAGGGCGGCCTGCCACCCACCGACGCCCGTCGGGTGGTTCGGTCTGTCGTCCGGGAATGCCAGTCGATCCGTCGTCCACACATAAAGGTCCAGATAGAGCAGGGAGGCGAACCGGGTACCCCTCAAGGCTTCGCCCGCACGCTCGAAGTGTCGGGCCACCGTGGGCAGCCTCTCTTCGGGGACGTGGCGGAAGAACTCCTGGGGCGGCCTGAAGCCCAAACGGTCCCGCCAGGCCGTGTGCAACCCGGCCCGCTCGACGGCGTCCCGCAGCTGGCCGCGGGAAGCGGCGTGAAGGACCACGTTCCTGCGCAGCGCGCGGGCCACGGCGTAGCGGGGCCAGTTCCACCACCACCAGTAGGAGGGGCTGGGAACCGCCGCGACCATGGCGCCTCCCTGCCGAAGGAGCTTTCCGCAGGCGGCAAAGAATTCGGGCAGGGCTCCCACATGTTCCAGGACGCAGAAGCTGACGACCAGATCGAAGCTCCTCTCCCCCAGGGGGAGCTCGTCCACCCGGCCGCAGAGAAACGTGCTTTCCGGCCCTTTGGTTCGGTTGCAGACCTCGATGGCCGACGGGGAGATCTCGATACCCACGAACTGAGCGCCCGGAATCAGCCGGCTCAGCCCCTGGATGTCTTCTCCGAGCCCGCAGCCGACATCCAAGATGCGAACGGATTCCTGCCCGCCCCGGAGGTGGGAGGCGACGGCGCCGATCAGGCTGTAATACCGGCGGCGCAGCCCCCTCAGCAGCGCGGCGTGGGCTTCGGCCTGGCCGCGTGAACACCCGATCCGCATCAGGCCGGTGTCATAGTGATGGGGGTCGTCCTGGTAGAAACGCTCCATGTTGTCGTCGGTGCCGCGGCCGGTCTGCTTCATGCGCAAGCCCTCACCGCACCCGGCCGCGATCGAGGCCGCAGAACTGCGCCAATGCCCGGAGCATCCACGCCTGCCCCCAGCGGATGTGCGGCACCTTGAGCTTCCACGGCACGCCCCGATAGCGGCGGATCTGATAGACGAACCACCCCTGCGGATGCCGCATGTGCTCGAGTACCCAGTCCACGGTCTGATCCAGGGACGCGGCCGCTTGGGGGAAGTCCGGCGCCAGCGTGCTGGGGCACAGGATTGCTTCCGCGCAGGCGTGCACGTCGACAGGATACAGGCGCTCCGGGGTCAGTCTCGGAATCGATCCGTTCTCGAACAGCCGCCGCCGGTAGAACTCGAAGTAGCGGCTCGCCGCGGCGTGAAGCGCCTTGTCCTCCGTTGATTTCCACAGGGCGTAGAGGGACCGGATCTCGAAGCCGGCGTGGTAGTGGTCGACTCGCGGGGCCGTGTCCTGGTCTGTTCCCCAGTAAGAGATGGCTCCGTCCGGCCGCTGCTCCGACAGGGCATAGCGCGCCGCCCGGAGGCCCGTGGACACCAAAGTCTCCTCGCCGGTCTCCCGGCCCACGCGCACGAGGAAGTCGGCAACCATGAGGTTCGCGTTGTGGACGTGGAAGTGGTCCAGGGGCGTGTAGCTGAAGCACAGGGCCGTTCCTCCGGCGAGCTCGTCCCGGTTCAGGTCACGGAGAAAGAATTCGCAGATGCTCCGGCAGACGTCGAGGTGGCGCCGGTCCCCAGTCGCCCGGTATTGGCCCCAGAAGGCCTCCCCCGCCGTCGCCGTGACCACGCTGGACGGCGTGCCGCGGGGAATCATCCGGCGCGACTGCCAGTCGAAGGGGTACCCCCAGCAGATCCCGGCGTATCCCCGACTGGGGTTCGTCGCTAGCCACTGCAGCGCCTCCTGCCCCCGCGCCAGGAGGCCCCTGTCCCCGGACGCCGTGCCCAGGCGCCGGTAGGCCTCGGCGAACAGGCCCATGGCCTTGGCGTTGACCTCACCTCGGACCCGGAGCAGACGCCTCAGCGCCAGGGGGAACAACCCGTCGGCGCGCGCGACGACCCGGGCGAGGGCCCGACCGGACCGGCCTCGACTTTCCAGGCGCGAAGTCAGCGCCCGGACGTCGTAGGGGTCATATCCCTCCCATCCGTTTCGGCGCAGCCACGCGTCGAGCGCCAGTGCCGCGTTCCGAGCACGGTCCCGTGTGGTGCCAACGTGGCCGATTTCCACGCCCGTCACACATCCGCTCCCCGACGCGCCCGAAGGCCCTCCCGGTACACCTCCAGAAGGGACTCCACGCTGCGGTCGATGTTGAACGTACTGCGCTCCAGCACGGCCAGCGCCTCTCCCTGGCTGATTCGATCGGCGCCCCGCGAGAGGCAGATCGCCTCCGCCCACGTCGCGGGCGTTGCCCCAGTCGGAAGTCGGGTGATGAGTGATGGAATGACATCCAACTCTTCGGCGATTCCGAATGGAAGGAAGAGGGGAAGTCCCGCCGCCTGTGCCTCCATGCCCGCCAGGGGAACCCCCTCCCGCTTCGACGGGAGGACGAAAGCGTCCACGGCGCCCAACAGAAGCCGCGGGACGTCGTCCCGGGTCCCGGCAAACAAGACCGCTCCGGAGAGACCCTTTCGCGCGACGAGTGCTTGGACGGCGGGCTGCCCTGCGCCCTCCCCTACGAGCAGGAGCCTTGCGGATGGAACCTCCCTCACAACCTCTCCCAGTATGTCCAAGAGAAAAGGGTGGTTCTTGTCCTCGGTGAAGCGGCCGACGTGGCCCAAGACGAAGGAGTCCGGAGCCAGGCCGAGCTCGGCCCGGATGCCGGCGTCGTACCCGGTCCGCCGAAAGGAGGAGAGATCGATTCCGCAGGGCAGGACCCGCCGACGAGGGTCTTCCGCCCACCTGCTTCCGAAGAATCCGCGGGCGGCGCGCTCGCTCACGAAGAGCATGGAAGTGGCGTATCGGCCAATCATTCTTTTGGCCATCCGGAAGGCGACCCTCCAAGCTCGACCCGCCGCGGCTTCCCGATCAGCCAGGTCGCTGTGGACGTGGCACACCCTGACCGGGACTCCTCGTTGGTGGGCGACCCACAGCGCAAGCCCGCCGACGTAGGGGACGTGACAGTGGACAACGTCGCAGGGGCCCCAAGCTCGCAGGGCTCGCGCCAGATTCCGGACGTAGCTCGCTGCCCACAAGGGCCGGCCAACGCAAACGACGCGGGAACCGAGCGAGCGGGCTTCCGCCTCATAGTCACCCGCTCGGCCGCGGTGGGTCGCAAAATCCATCTGCATTCCCGACCCCGCAGTGCGCCGCAAGACGTGCATGAGCCACGTCTCGGCGCCGCCGCGCGCCAACCGACTCACGATGTGGAGCACGCGCAGTTCTCTTTCGCCGCGGCGGGACCCTGCCTTCACCTATCCCCCCGAGACCACCCGCGGCACGCCCAGGCGAGGATCTCGTCCCACCTCTTCGCCTGCGCAGCCTGACTCCACCTTCGAGCATACAGGTCCCGGGCTTCCAGGGCTCCCTTCCGCAGGGCGCTCTCAGCGCCCGAATCCGACAAGAGACACCTGAGTGCGCGAACCAGCGCCGCGCTGTCTCGTGCCGGAACGATCATCGCATTCTCCTCGCTGAACACCGCCCGCACGTCGCCGACGTCTGTCAGCACCACGGGAAGGCCGCAGAACATTGCCTCTACCGCGGCAGCCGGCAGCGCCTCGCTCTCCGACGCCATCGCGAATACCCGCGACCTGTGGAGATAGTTCTCTACATCGGCCCGATGCCCGAGGAACTCGACAGAGTCAGCGACTCCCAGCCTCGTCGCGAGCTCCTCCAGGCGAGCCCGCTCAGGACCCTCCCCCAACACGCAGAGACGGGCCCTCACTCCATCCTGCCACAGCTCGTGAATCGCTTGTACGAGGGCATCTACCCGCTTGAGTCGGCTGAGCGCGCCCACATAGACCACGTCCCACCGCACTTCTGACGGCTCAGGGCGGAACCTCCGCTCCTCCTGATAATTCTGGACCTCGAACACGTTTTCCGGCGGCACGCCGGCCTCCCGCACCAGTCGGCCGCTCACGGGCCCGAGAACCGTTACTGCGGAAGCCTTGTTCAGGGCCCATCGGAGCAACGGTCGGCTCCACGGGCAGCGCAACTGGACCTGAACGTCCGTGCCGATGACGCTGAGAACGGCCGGAGAGCGGCCAGCAGCCAGAGCGGCCTGGACGCCGTGCAGAGTGAGTTGAATCCCAACGATCGCCGTCGGCGCCGTCTCCCGAACCAATCGCCGCAGAGCGAAGAAGCGCCACACTTCATAGGCAGGCCGCGTGGCGCCCCAAAGTCCGCCCGGATTCACATTGCGAACGCGCGGCAGGTCGGCGAGGGGGCGTTGCCGCACTGCAAGTACCTCAACGACGCGTTCGTTGCAGGCCAGTCCCACGAGCTTCGTCGCAAGCTTGTAGTCACTCAAGCCGGCGGTGG
>JACRCS010000294.1 GCA_016218905.1 Deltaproteobacteria bacterium | reverse complement strand
GTCCGCCCGGCTTCGATCTTCGAGAGGTCCAGGATGTCGTTGATGATGTCGAGGAGGGACTTCGCCGACTGCTTGGCGAGCACGAGGAACTCTTCGGCTCTCGGAGAACACCCTTCCATGAGGGCGAGGTCGGTCATGCCGATGATCCCGTTCATCGGAGTGCGGATCTCGTGGGACATCTTGGCCAGGAACTCGCTCTTGGCCTCGTTTGCTCTGTCGGCGGCTTGTTTGGCGGCGCGAAGCTCCTCTTCGAAGCGCTTGCGGGCGGAGATGTCCTGAACGATCGAGACGGATTCGTGGCACTGGTCGCCGCTGTCCGCCCGGAGGCACGAGTTTGTCACGTTGACCCAGACCGGAGTGCCGTCCTTCCGGCAGTAGCGTTGGTCCATGCTGAAGCTCTGCACCTCGCCGCGGGCCAGCCGCTCGTCTGCCTCCCGTTTGGCCTCACGGTCGTCGTGGTGGGCCAGCTCCAGGCAATGCTTTCCGACGAGCTCCCCGGGCTCGTACCCGAGCAGAGCGGACACCCGGGTGTTGACGAGTTTGAGCCGGTGTTCCGCGTCAGCGATGATCGCGCCCACGGCCGCGTTCTCGAAGACCCCCCGGAACCGCTCCTCGCTCTCCTTCACGTCTTCCTGGGCCTGACGGAGATCTTGGATGTCCGTGCTGCTCCCGAACCAGCGGACGATCCGCCCCGTCTCGTCGCGCACGGCGAGAGCCCGGGCGAGGAACCAGCGGTACTCCCCATCCGCTCGGCGGAGCCGGTATTCGACGTGGTAGGGCTTACCGGTCCCAACGCTCTCGCTCCACCCTTCCACGGTTCGCTCTCGGTCCTCTGGGTGCAAGTCCTCCATCCACGACTCGCGGCAGGGCGGTTCGGCCCTCCCCGTGTACTGGTGCCAGCGCTCGTTGACGTACTGGAGGTGACCATCGGGTGCGGTCATCCAAACGAGCTGCGGCAGCGCTTCGGAGAGCTGCCGGAATTGCGCCTCGCTCTCCCGCAGCGCCCTCTCGGACTCGATCCGGGCCGTGAGGTCGATCATCGCCCCGACCATCCGGACGGCCGCGCCGTCCCCCCGGCGAATGACCGTTCCCCGGTCGAGGATGTTGGCGTAGGCGCCGTCGCTACGCAGGAACCGGTACTCCTCCTCCCACGTGGACCCTTCAGCAATCGCTTGCCGCAGGCTCTGGGCCACCCGCGGCCGGTCTTCCGGATGCACGCGGCTCTCCCACCAGTCCAAGCTCGTCTCGCCGCTCGCCTGCTCCGGGTAGCCGAGGAGCGTTCCCATGGCCTCGTTCCAGCCGATCCTGTTCGTAAACAGGTCCAGGTCCCAGATGATGTCGTTCGCGGCCTGGGACGCGAGCCGGAAGCGCTCTTCGCTCTCCCGCAACGCCCTCTCGGCCCGGACTCGCTCGCCGATCTCCTGCACGATGGAGATCACGACCGGCGAGGCCTCTTCCTCCGTTCCGGGCATGAGCGAACGCGTGACGAGCACCCAGACCTCCGTGCCATCAGGCCGCAGGTACCGCTTCTCTACCGTGTAGGCGCTCGTCTTCCCCCGGACGAGCCGTTCGTGCTCTGCTGTCTCGAGCGCGATGTCGTCGGGATGCGTGATGTCTCGGAGGGACCTTCCGACGAGCTCCGCCTCCGTGTAGCCGAGGATGCGCTGGAGGACGTCGTTCGCGCGGATCCAGCGCCCGTCGCCGTCGAGCAGCGAGACGCCCACGCCGGCGTTTTCGAAGATCCCCCGGAACCGCTCCTCGCTCCGCCGAAGGGCACGCTGCGCCTGGATTCGCTCGCTGAGGTCGCGGACGAGGAGGACGGCGTAGGCCCTCCCGCCAAAGGTCACCTTCCGGGCCGTGACTTCGGCCGGAAACGCACGTCCGTCAGGCTGACGCAAGGAGACCGTGACAACTTCCTCTGCGGGTTCGGGGGCGAGTCGGGGGCGGAGCTCTTCCCCGAGAATCTGGACGAGGGGGACCTTGCCCGCGGTCTGCTCGTGGGTGATACCGAAGCGCCGACACGCCGCCTCGTTCACGTCGGCGACGAGGCCGGAGGAGAGCTCGACCACGAAGATCCCCTCGGGTACGTCGTCGAGCACGATCCGGAAGCGCTGCAGGTCGGAGTAGTAGTTCTTGCGGACCGACTGCTCTCCCAGCCCGAGGATCCGCTTCTGCAGGTCGACCCAGTCTTGAGGATCTGCGGGCGCGGGCGCCTCACAGGGACTCTTCATAGATCACCTCCAAGTCCCGTTGCGTCGCCCGTCTCGGGTTCGTGACGAGCGTCGGGTCTCGGACAGCGCGGCAGGCGAGCTCGGGGATGTCGCTGCGGCCGACGCCGTCCGCGCGCAGGGTTCGATCGAGGCCGACCGCGGCCTTGAGCCTCCGGATTTCGTTTTCGACGGCACGCTTGACCGCACTCGGCACCATGCCGCCCAGGTCGAGTCCCATGGCGAGCGCGATCTGCCGAAAGCGCTCCTCCGCCTCTGGGTAGTTGAAGGCGACGACGTGTTCGAGCAGGAGCGCGTTGCACTCCCCGTGAGGTAGGTCCAGGAGCCCGCCCAGGCCGTGCGCCATCGCATGGACGGCCCCGAGGCTCGCGTTCGAGAAGGCGAGGCCGGCGTTCAGGCTCGCCCGCATCACCTTCGTGCGCAGCTCCACGTCCATGGGCTTTCGGATCGACGCCTCGAGGTTGCCCGCGACGAGCCGCACCGCCTCCAGGGCGTGGAGATCCGTGACCTCTGAGCGGCCTCGGGAGACGAACGCCTCAATCGCGTGAACGAGAGCGTCCATGCCCGTCTGGGCGCTGAGTTCCGCCGGCATGGTCGTGAGCGTCAGGGGGTCGACCAGCGAGACGTCGGGGACGACGGCCTTGCTGATGATGGCGAACTTCGTCGCCGTGAGCCGGTCGGTGATGATGGCGAACTGGGAGAGATCGGCCGAGGTCCCGCCTGTGGTAGGAACGCAGATCAGCGGCGGCATCGGCGCCTTGATCTGGTCGACGCCCACGAAGTCGAGGATATGCCCTCGGTTCGAGAGGACGACGCCGATCCCTTTGGCGCAGTCCATCGGGCTCCCGCCCCCTACGGCCACGAGGAGGTCGCACTCCTCCGTCCGGGCGAACTCGACGCCGCGCATCACCTCTTCGGCTTTCGGGTTGGGAGTGACCCCCGAGAAGACGACGTGCTCGATGCCCTCACCGTCGAGGCTCTCCAGGACGTCCTGGGCCCAGCCGGCCCGCACCACGCCGGGGTCGGTTACGACGAGGGCCTTGCGGGAGCCGAAGTTTCGGGCGTAGCGCCCCGCCAGCCGGCGGGCGCCCACGCCGAAGATGAACTCCGGAGCCAAGAACTTTCGCAGATCCGGAACGTCGCTCTCTGCCATGTCTCCCCCTCCTGCCGGCTCTCGTCCAACAGGCCGTGCGCGCGGGCGGATCTCCCGAGCGTAGCAGTGGGCCAGGAGCAGGCAACCTTGGTTGGCCGCGACCACTCGCGATCCGGCCGAGTCGCCCGACCAGCCGACCGCTGCCCGAGTCGGCGAAACTGCGGAGGGGACTCGTGAATCGCTCACGCGGACAAGCCCTGGCTTTCAGTATACCCCTCCGGGACCTCGCGAGCTTGCGGAGGAAGCGCCCGGAACGCTTACCGCGGAAAGGTTCGCCCCGGGCGCTTCACGCGGGCCGCGGGACGCGAGCGGCCTCAGCCTCCGATGGGGGCGTGACTGCCGGGTTTCGGCAGACTCCCCTCCCGAAGCCGCGCGTACAGTGGCCCGTGCCGGCGCCAGGAGTGGCACGAGTCCACGATCCGGGTGAAGAAGCTCGGCTCCGGGTGCTCGGGAAGCAAGGTGAGGACCGCTTGCTGAATGGGGGCCAGCATGGCGAAGAGGAGGGTGGAGAGGTGAACACAGCCTCTTTCGCGGCCCACCCTCGCCTGGGCTTTCCGGACGAACCCTTCGCCGATCCGGAGGCCCACGAGCTTCCGGTAGGCAGGCGGGAGGCTTTGGCAATCGGGAAAGGGGAATGTGACCAACTCAGCGCAGGCCTCGAGGATCTCCAACTCGGGGTAGCGAAGGCTAAGCGTCAGGCGCAGGTCGTGGATCCGCCGGCGGGAGGATGGGCCGGCGGACGCGCACGCGCTGCCGTCCGCGGTGACTTCGTCGCGGAGCCTTCCGGTCACCTCCATCTCGGCGTCTGAGATCCGGGTCGTTCCCACCTCGATCGTGCGAAAGGTGACAGGCTCAGGGGCCATGGGAGTTCCTCCTCAGGGTAGTCGCGGTCGGCAGAATCGACCCGCCGAGGCTGAGCCCCAGGCGCCGTTGCAGCCTCCCATCAAAGGGATCCATCTTATCTCTCCGTCCCCAGTCGCGAAACGCGTGTGCTCATGGAGCGAGAACTTTGCCTTGACGTAGCGCCGAAATGCTATACATTTTCAAAAAATGTTTCAAACGTGACGTCTGAGCCCGCTCCATCATTCACCAATGTCGCAAGTCGCCGAGAGAACGCATGGAGAAGGAAGCAGTCGGGAGCCGGGTACGGGTCCTGAGAAAGCAGTGTGGGCTGAGCATCAAGGAACTGGCCGCGCGGACCGGCGTCAGCTATGCGACAATCCACCGAATCGAGAAGGGGCACCACAGCCCCTCGGTGGCAACCCTGTCCGGCATCGCCCACCAGCTCGGTTATTCCCTCACGGCGCTTCTCTCCCACCCCGACCCGGGGATCACCATCATCCGAGCAGCAGAGCAGCCGGGAGTGGACGGCCGCGGGCTGGAACTGAGACTGTTCGCTCCTCGAGGCCTGATCGATCAGCGGATTTCCATGGCCATCGGCCAGATGGCGGCCGGCGACAGGATTGCGCCTCATCGGAACGCCGGCAGGGAGCTCAGCTATATGATCTCCGGGAGCTGCATTTTCACATACGGCGGGATGGAGTACACGCTCAAGAAGAGTGATACGGTCTGGTTTGCCGGAGATCAGTTGCATTCGGTCGATGCTTTGGAAGACATGGAGTTCCTGGCCGTCCTTCAACTCGAGCAGCCCGCGCCTCAGGAGTAGGTGACCCGTGCTGGAGCTCGAAAACGTCGAGATCACTTACAACGATGTCATCCTCGCCGTGAAGGGCGTCTCCTTGAGAGTGCCGAAGGGATCGATCGTTGCCCTGCTCGGCGCAAACGGGGCCGGAAAGAGCACGGTCTTGAAGGCCATCTCGGGGATCCTGGGTACGGAGGAAGGTCGCATCGAGCGGGGGCAAATCTCGTTCGAGGGGAGGCGGATCGACGCCCTGGGACCGGCAGCTCTCGTCCGCGAGGGAGTCCTGCACGTACCCGAGGGCAGGCGAGTCTTCTCGGACCTGACGACTTACGACAACCTGAAGGTCGGCGCGTACACGAACCCCGATCGGGGAGCGTTTAAGAACTCCGTCGAGCGGGTGCTCGAGTATTTTCCGGTGTTGGGCGACAGGCTCGACGTCCGCGCGGGGTTCTTGAGCGGCGGAGAGCAACAGATGCTGGCCATCGGACGGGCGCTGATGGGGCGCCCGCGGCTCCTCATGCTGGACGAACCCTCCCTCGGCCTCGCCCCACTCGTGGTCCGATCGATCTTCGAGATCATTCGAAGGATCAACGAGGAAGAGAGCATCGACGTTCTGCTCGTCGAACAGAACGCGAACATCGCTCTGAGCGTCGCGTCCCACGGCTACATCATGGAGAACGGTCGCATCGTTATGGATGACGCCAGCGAAAAGCTCCTGAAGAACCAGGATGTGCAGGAGTTCTATCTGGGGGTGACCGAGGAGGGAGGGAAGAAGAGCTTTGCCGACGTCAAGCACTATAAGCGTAGAAAACGCTGGCTGTCCTAGCGGCAGGGCCCACGAACAGCCGATGCTCAGCGCAGAGGGCGTCTCGTTGAGGTTCGGAGGTATCGCGGCTCTCAAGGACGTCAGCTTCAACGTTTGGCCACACGAGATCTTCTCGATCATCGGACCGAACGGTGCCGGGAAGACGAGCATCTTGAACTGCCTGAGCGGGTACTACAAACCCCAGCAGGGACGGATTACTTTCGAGTCAAGGGAACTGAACGGGCTCAAGGCGCACCAACGGGCGGCGCTCGGCCTCGGCCGCACGTTCCAGAATCTGGAACTCTTCCGGAACATGACCGTGCTCGAGAACATCCTCCTCGGCCGACATCTGTTCATGCAGAGCGGCATTCTGTCGGGAGGCTTCTTCCTCGGCAAAGCACTGCGCGAGGAGGAGAGCCACCGGCTGAAGGCGGAGGAGATCATCGATTTCCTCGAGATCCACAGCGCGCGGCGAAAGCTCGTCAGCGAACTGCCGTACGGCATCCAGAAGCGGGTCGAGTTGGGGAGGGCTCTCGCGGCCGAACCGAAGCTGCTCTTGCTCGACGAGCCTGCCGCCGGGATGAACCTCGAAGAGACGGAGGACATCGTCCGGTTCATCCTTGATGTACACGAGGAGTTCCACGCCACCGTCATC
>JACRCS010000283.1 GCA_016218905.1 Deltaproteobacteria bacterium | reverse complement strand
GCCGGTGGTCTCGTGTTGGGGGGGATGCTCGCCGGAGCCGTCCGGGCGGCTCCGGTGGCGGACCCGCTGGTACGCCCGGCGCTCCCCACGCGAGAATCGTTGAAGTCCGTGCTCCTCGACGTGACGAAGGCGGGACCGCGCTTCGTGGCCGTGGGAGAGCGGGGGATCGTGGTCCTCTCCGACGATGCGGGAAAGACGTGGCGGCAGGCAAGGGTGCCGACGGCCGTCTCGCTCACGGCGGTGGCGTTCGCGACCCCGAAGCAGGGGTGGGCCGTCGGTCACTCGGGCACCGTGCTCCACAGTGACGACGGAGGCGAGACCTGGACGCGCCAGCTCGACGGCGTCCAGGCGGCGCGCCTGGTGCTGGAGGCCGCGCAGGCGAGGGCGTCGGCCCGTCCCTCGGATCCGGCAGCCCAAGGGCTCCTGGCCGAGGCCCGGCAGCTCGTCCAGGACGGACCCGACAAGCCCTTCCTGGCCCTTCACTTCGAAAGCGAGCGGGAGGGCTGGATCGCGGGCGCCTACGGGCTCTTCCTGCACACCGAGGACGGCGGAAAGACGTGGCAGTCCTGGATGGACCGCCTCGACAACCCGCGGGGGCTGCACCTCTACGCGATCCGCGTCGACGGGAGCAACCTCTACCTTGCCGGCGAGCAGGGGCTGTTCCTTCGCTCGTCGGATCGGGGTGCGAGCTTTCGCCGACTCGAGACCCCCTACAAGGGCACCTACTTCGCCATCGGCTCGGTGCCCACGGGCGAGCTCGTGCTCCTGGGGCTTCGCGGCAACGCGTACTGGTCGGGTGACCAGGGAAAGACGTTCTCCAAAGTGGACGTCCCCATCCCGGTCTCCTTCAGCGGCGTCGCGACGCTCGCCGACGGCACGCTCGTCTTCGCCAACCAGGCGGGCAACCTCCTCGCGAGCCGCGACCGCGGACGCACTTTGAAGCCTCTGGGAACGCCCCCGCTGCCCCCCCTCGCGGCGCTCACGCCGGCCGGCGACGGCTCCGTGATGACCGTGGGGGTAGGGGGAGCCATCTCTCTACCGCTGACCGGGATGTCCCCCGCAACCACGAGCGGAGCAACGCGATGAAGCCCGGCAAGTCCCTGGAGAATCAACCGGTCGTCCGCACGCTCGAGGAGTTCGACAAGAGCTCGGGAACGCTGATCGAGCGGGCGCTCTTCAACCACCGGGGCCTGGTGATGCTCGTCTGCCTCGCCGTCACGCTGGCCCTCGGGTACGGCATGACGAAGCTTCGCCTGAACGCGAGCTTCGAGAAGACGATCCCTACCCGGCACCCCTATATCGTGAACTATCTCAAGCACAAGTCCGACCTGGGCGGGCTCGGAAACGCCGTGCGCATCGCGGTGGAGACGACGAAGGGCACGATCTACGACAAGGACTACCTCGGCACCCTGCAGAAGGTGAGCGACGAGGTCTTCCTGCTGCCGGGCGTCGATCGAGCCTACATGAAGTCGCTCTGGACCCCTTCCACCCGGTGGTGGGGCGTGACCGAAGAGGGCTTCGAGTCGGGCCCCGTGGTCCCCAACGCCTACGACGGCTCGCCCGAGAGCGTGGAGCAGGTGCACCGAAACGTCGACCGTTCCGGCGAGATCGGGCAGCTCGTGGCTCCGGACCTCAAGTCGAGCATCATCTACCTGCCGCTCCTCTCCAAGGACCCCCAGACGGGAAAGCCCCTGGACTACGGGAAGTTCTCCGAGAGCCTCGAGAAGGTGCGGCAGAAGTACCAGAGCCAGAGCGTCAAGATCCACATCACGGGCTTTGCCAAGGTGCTCGGAGACCTGATCGGCGCGCTGCGGTGGTTCCTCGTCTTCTTCGTCGGCGCGATCCTGATCGACGCGGGGCTTCGCCAGTACTACATCCGGTGCTGGAGGAGCACCGGGCTCATGGTCGCGTGCTCCCTCATCGCCGTCGTCTGGCAGCTCGGGCTCCTGCCGCTCCTCGGGTACGAGCTCGATCCCTACTCGATCCTCGTGCCCTTCCTCATCTTCTCGATCGGGATGAGCCACGGCTCTCAGAAGATGAACGGCATCATGCAGGACATCGGGCGGGGGACCCACCGCGTGGTCGCGGCGCGTTACACCTTCCGGCGCCTCTTCCTGCCGGGTCTGACCGCGCTCCTCGCCGACGCCGTGGGGTTCATCGTGCTGATGGTCATCAAGATCCAGGTCATCCGCGACCTCGCCATCACGTCGAGCATCGGCGTCGCGATCCTGATCTTCACGAACCTCATCCTGCTCCCGATCTGCCTCTCCTACACGGGCGTCAACCCCAAGGCCGCGGCCCGAAGCCTGTCGCAGGAGAAGGCGGAGCGGTCCGGAGCGGAGAAGAACTGGTTCTGGCGCTTCCTCGACCTCTTCACCCGGAGGAAGTGGGCCGCCACGGCGATCGTGGTCAGCCTCGTGCTCGCCGGGGCCGGGCTCTACGTTCGGGAGGACCTGAAGATCGGAGACCTCGATCCGGGCGCCCCGGAGCTTCGGCCCGACTCGCGCTACAACCGCGACAACGCCTACCTGAACGCCCACTACGGCGCCTCGAGCGACGTGCTGGCCGTGATGGTGGAGACGCCCGACAACGCGTGCAGCCTCCGCGACACGGTGATGCGCCTCGACGCCTTGGACGAGATCCTGCGCCAGGTGGACGGCGTCGAGTCGACGACCTCGCTCGCACTCCTCAACCGCCGGTTCTACGGGGCCTACAGCGAGGGCAGCCTCAAGTGGTACGACGTGCCCCGAAACCAGAACATGATCAACACGATCACCGGCGGCGCGCCGCGCGGTCTCTACAACGACTCGTGCAGCCTCCTCACCCTCTCCGTGTTCCTCAAGGACCACTAGGCCGAGACGCTCACGCGCGTGGTCGACACGGTGGAGGGCTTCGCGAAGGACAACGACACGAAGGACGCGAAGTTCGTCCTCGGGGCCGGGACCGCGGGGATCGACGCGGCCACCAACATCGTCGTGAAGAAGGCGAGCCGGGAGATGCTCCTCTGGGTCTACGGCGCGGTCATCCTCCTCTGCTTCATCACGTTTCGCTCCTGGCGCGCCGTGGTCGTCGCGGTCGTGCCGCTGATGCTCACGTCGGTTCTCTGCGAAGCGCTCATGGTGAAGCTCGGGATGGGCGTCAAGGTCGCCACCCTCCCGGTCATCGCCCTCGGCGTCGGCATCGGCGTCGACTACGCCCTCTACATCCTGAGCGTCGTCCTGGGGCACCTCTCGGCTGGCCGGTCCCTCTCCCAGGCCTACTACAACACGCTCTGCTTCACGGGCCGGGTGGTCGTGCTCACCGGGCTCACGCTCGCCTTCGGCGTGGCCACCTGGGGCTTCTCCCCGATCAAGTTCCAGGCCGACGTGGGCATCCTCCTCGTCTTCATGTTCGTCTGGAACATGCTCGGCGCACTGATCCTCCTGCCGGCGCTGGCAACCTTCCTGCTGCCGGGCAGGGCACCCGTCGTGCAACCGGCCGCGTTCAACGGTCGGACCGCGCCGGAGCTGGCACCCACGCCGGACCTCCCGCCATGAGCACTCTCCTAGAGGCCTGACCCCAAACCAAAGAGCCGAGAGGAGCCGTCATAGGCCTGACCCGTTCTTCTGGGTCAGAGACAGCCCGGACAGTAGGAGAACACTTCGGTTCCGCAGATGATCGTCAAGCAAGAAGGCGTCCTGCCCCGCTTTGCACGGCCTGTGAAATGGGTTTCGACCGAGCACGCCACCCCAAGATGAGGCCTAGGGTCTGGCAGACGAATGGATCGGGTTTTGGCCGTCGGCCTTGGCTTCGGGTGTCGGGGCCGGCGGACTACTCGCGTCACGGGGAGAGGGGGCCTGCCTCACAGGCGGGCTCTTGACCGAAGCGAACGGGTTCCTCCGTACGGCGTAGCGGAGAAGACAGGGCTCGCTAGCGGAACCTGGCTCGGTATTCCCTTCGAAAGTCCCCGGCGCTTGGTAGAAAGCGCGGAATGCCCGGCCAACGGAGGCGAGTGCGCCGTCGAATCCGTTATCGCCGCACGAGTTTGGATACAAGTGCGGTCCTGCTGCTGACGGAGACTTTCCGGAATAGATTCTGTATGTGCTTCTCGACAGTAAAGATGCTGATGAACAGCCGCTCGGCGATTTCCGCGTTTCGATGGCCTTCGGCGATGGCCGCCGCGATCTCTGCCTCACGTGCGCTTAGACCGAAGTAGGACACTGCGGATTCGTCGAGTTTCGAGCTTGGCTGGGAAAGCCTCTCGATCTGGAGGACCAGATAGTCCTTCCTCTCCTCGCAGAACCGGCCCGAGAGCCCGCTTGCCCAGACTCGCAAGGGCACTTCGCCAATCGTGAGAACCTCGGCGGTCTTCTCAAGGCAGCGCTCCGCGCGGGCATTCTCAAGGCGGTGCCCGCACATGGCCATAAGTGCATCGGGGAGGCGACACTCTCCCCTGGCGCCCACCTCCATCCCGCCCGTTTCGTTTTCGAGGAGGAAGATCTCTCTAGCGGCCGAGTTGGCAAACGCGACGGACATGTCCCCATCCACGACGACGAGCCCCCGATCCCCTACATTGTCCGCGGACGCGCTGAGCACCCACTCGGCTTCATGCGCCCTCTCGGCTTGCAGAGACCGGAACATTCCACCGCTGAGATAGGGCCTCAAGGTCGCGGCCTTTGCCTTCTCGCGGAGCGTAAAGCTTGGCTCCCCTCGGCAGCGGAAGAGAACGGGTGATGCTAGACCCCGCCCGTTCACCGATAGGGCGATGACCATCCGATCGATGATTCCGCTTTCGGCGAGAAAGTCGCTGTAGAACTCGTTGTGGCGGAGTCGGCGTTCGCCATACTCGAGCACCATGCAATGGACGCTCAAGGTGTCAAAGCCCCTGAGGTGGCACGGGTCAGAGTGCCGGTACCGTTGTCGGTAAGCCTCGATGGATCGCTGACGGTCGAAGTGCTTGTAAAGGGCGTTTTCGAGATTGATCGTTGCCGACCGGCTGTCACGCAGGAAGAATATTCCGGCTTGGGCGTCGAAGGTATCCATCAGGTACTCGAGGCACTTCTCTCGAAAGGCTTGGACTGAGCACCCGCAGTCGGGAGACGAGAGCACGTCCAAAACACCCGTGGTCTCTTTAGGCGTCAAACATTCGATTCCCGAGGCACCTTGCATGGACGAAACCTCTCCCACTTTAGGACCAGGTTTTGCCGAATTATATCAGTGGCTTCGGAAGGGCGTCAACCGGGAGAAGCGCAGAAATAGAACGGGGGTAGGAGTCCGACAGGCGGTGAAGCTTTGGGCTCCGAGGGCTTTCTACTTGACCTTCGGTGGCCCGTGCGTTTAACTTGTGCTTTCCATCGTCGGCGAGAGGTCTAATGGCTCTCCTTCGGAACAGCGCAGATCGGGGCTTTACCTATTGGTGGTTTATCTTTACGACCGCCCGGGCCCCCGTCTGCCGAAGGGACGACCACTAGGTCCCGACCACAGGGCAGAACAAGGGCCGCGGGCGACAAACCCGCGGCCCTTCTCGTTTGGCGGCGTGCCTCCGGGAAGACCGCGGGAGACCCCCGGCCTTTCCCCATGACGGCTTCGGCCAGGAGGAAACGCCGTGATCGTAGTCCTGCAATCCCCCATCGTGAGCGGTCATATGGAGGCGGTGCTCGGGGCGATCGAAGCCTACGGGCTCACGCCGCACCTGCTCGAGCACCCGGACCGGACCGTCATCGGGGCCGTCGGAGGGCCCGCCCGTCCCTCGGCCTCGAAGGACGAACGGGCCGAGGCGCTGCGAAACCTGCCCGGAGTCCGGGAGGTGATCGAGGTGTCCGAGCCGTACCAGCTCGCCTCCCGGAGCAGCAACCCCGAGGGGAGCAAGGTCCAAGTGGCGCCGGGCGTGGTCGTCGGCGGCGAGCGTGTCGTCACCTTCGCCGGGCCGTGCTCCGTCGAGAGCGAGGACCAGCTCTTCGAAACGGCGGTGGCCGTGCAGGAGCTTGGCGCCCAGCTCCTTCGGGCCGGCGCGTATAAGCCCCGTTCGAGCCCGTACGCCTTCCAGGGCCTCGAGGAGCGGGGGCTCGAGCTCCTCGCTCGGGTGGGACAGCGCCTGGGCATGCCCGTCGTGACCGAGGTGGTCAATCCCCAGGACATTCCGCTCGTGGCCGCCTACGCGGACGTCCTCCAGGTGGGCGCCCGCAACGCTCAGAACTTCGCCCTCCTGAAGTGTCTCGGCCGGGCGGGGAAGCCGGTCCTCCTCAAGCGGGGGATGATGACGACCGTCGAGGAGATCCTGATGAGCGCCGAGTACGTCCTGGCGCACGGGAACCCGAGGGTGATCCTCTGCGAACGGGGAATTCGGACCTTCGAGACGGCCACTCGTAACACGCTCGACCTCTCCGCGGTGCCGGTCCTCCAGCAGAAGAGCCACCTGCCGGTCATCGTCGACCCTTCCCACGCCACGGGGCTGGCGCGGTACGTGCCTCGCATGGCCTTCGCCGCCGTGGCCGCCGGCGCGGACGGACTGCTCGTCGAGGTGCACCGCAATCCCGGAGAGGCCGCCTGCGACGGGCCTCAGAGCCTCTCTCCCGGCGAGTTTGCGGACATGATGGCGAAGGTCCGTCGGTTCGCCGAAGCGGCCGGACGGCGATCCTGAGCGCCCGCGCGCCCGCGGCGCGGAAAAGCTCGGCAGAAATGCGTTGACTGAGGGTCGACCATGGGTATGATTACGCCCGAATCCCGGGCTGGCCCCGGGGATCCCGTCCGCGCGGGTTCGGGCGGGGCGAGAGAGCTGTCGACCCGGGGAGACGCTTCCGTGCACCACCAAAGCCGAAAGGCACCCACGCCTTGCCGGACCGAGATGCGAAGCATCCCGTCGCAGGTCGCGCCGGAGGAGGAAGAGGAACCTCCGTCGCCGGCTGCGGCCCTCGCTGCTGCCCGGCCCCTGCCGGCCCCCACTCCTGCGACGACGTCCGCTCCGGCCCGAAGCTCCGGCGCGGCCCGCCTTGAAGCTTCTCGCCTCCACAATTTGACTCTGCCCGTGCGGCGCGCGCTTGCCGGAGCGTTGCGGCACCCCTGCCGCGCCGAAGGACATGGCTGACGCCGGCATAGCGAGGCCCGGCCTCCGCGCCGCGGTCGTCCTCCACTCCGAGGGGAGCGACGCCTCGAGCGCGGCTTCAGACGTCTGCGCCGGCCTCGTCAACGCGGCTTACGCGGCCGAAGCTCGTGCCGTCACCGCGGAAGACCTGCTGGCGACGACTGCCGAACTCGCCCTCCGCCGCGACGAGATCGCAGTCGTGAACCTCTGCGGCGCTTTGGACCGCAACCCGCAGCACGCCCCGCTCGTAGCCGCGCTCCTCGCCTTCCACGGGCTGCGCTTCGCCGGCAACGGCGCGCGCACGCTCACGTGCGCGCTGGACAAGCGCCTCACGAAGGCGATCCTCTCCGCCGCCGGCATCCCCACGCCGGGAGCCCGCGTCTTCCGCACGGCGCCCCACCGGGACGCGGTGCGGGACATGGCGTTCCCCCTCGTCGTGAAGCCGCTCCGGGCGGGCCCCGGAGCCCGCCTCCCGCTGAACTCCTTCGTCCGTACGCCCGACGAGCTCTGCCGCCGGGTGGAAGAGGTGCTGGACTCCACGCACCAGCCCGCCCTGGCCGAGGTGTACCTGGACGGCAGGGAGTTCGGGGTTGCTGTCTCCGGCCGGGGGCGGGTGGCGCGGGCGGTCTCGGTGATGGAGATCGCCTTCGGGCCGAGCGAGGACGAGCGACCGCGCGTCCTCGCCGAGGGCGTTCCGTTCGAACCGCGGTGCCCGGCCGAGATGGGAGAGCACCTCCGCGTGAGCGTCGCCACGGCCGCCTTGGCCGCCTATCGGGCCCTCGAATGCTGCTACTGCGCGTGGATCGGCCTGCGGCTCGACGGGAGGGGAAATCCCCACGTCTTCGGCGTCGACACGGCGCCGGACCTGTCGAGGGCAGGTCCCTTCGCTCGAGCCGTCGAGGCCTCCGGCGACACCTACGAGGACTTCCTCGAACGGCTGGTGGAGGACGCGTGGAATCGCTGAGCTCGGACGAGCTCCGCCCGCTGCAGGAGGGGGACCGGGAGGCGCTCCTCGGACTGCTGCGAAAGACGGGCGCCTTTCGGCCCGACGAAGTGGAAGTGGCCGAGGAGTTGATCGATGCCGGGCTCGAACGGGGCGAAGCCTCGGGGTACCTATTCCGGGTCGCCGCCCGAGGGGGAGCGCCGACGGGCTATGCCTGCTACGGCCCCACACCGTGTACCGAAGGGACCTTCGACCTTTACTGGATCGCGGTCAGCCCCGAGGCGCAGGGGCGTGGGGTCGCCAGCCGGCTGCTCCGGTCCGTGGAGGCGGAGCTGACCGCACGCGGGGGCCGGCTGCTCGTCGCCGAGACGGAAGAGGCTCGAGGCTATGAGCCCGCGATGACTTTTTACGCTGCCCGCGGTTTCCGGAAGGTGGCGCGCGTACCGGACTTCTATCGACCCGGGCGCGCGAAGCTCATCTACACGAAACCGCTATGCCGGACCGGAGGATTGTAGGCTCAGATGGAACTGTGGCAGAAGCTTCTCGCCTCGGCCTTTCGGCAGCCCATCCAACTCTCGCTCTTCTATCCGAACCTCGACGTGGCGGCCCTCGACGAGGTGGCGGAAGTCTATCCGATGTGCATCAACCCGTACTATCTGAGCCTCGCCGAGCGTCCGGACGATCCCATCGGGCGGCCGTGCATCCCGGATCCGGCCGAGCTGGAGCCTACCACCCTGCTCCCCGACCCGCTGGCCGAGGAGAGTACGAGTCCGGTTCCGTGCGTCGTGCACCGTTACCCTGATCGGGCCCTCTTCCTCGTGACCACGCGGTGCGCCATGTACTGCCGCTTCTGCACGAGGAAGCGGAAGGTCGGCAAGGACCAGCGCATCACGGAGGAGATGCGGCGGGAGGGGCTCGACTACATCGCCAGGACGCCGGAGGTTCGGGACGTGATCGTCTCCGGGGGCGACCCGCTCCTCCTGCCGGACGAGGTCCTCGAGGACATCCTGCTGGGACTACGGCGGATTCGCCACGTCGAGGTGATCCGGATCGGCACTCGGGTCCCCTGTACGCTCCCCCACCGGGTGACCCGCCGCCTCGCCCGGATGCTGCGGAAGTACAACCCGCTCTTCGTCAACACCCACGTCGATCCCCCCCGGGAGCTCACCGCTCAGGCGGCGGTCGCGCTCGGCCGCCTGGCGGACGCGGGAATCCCCTTGGGGAACCAGTCGGTGCTCCTGCACGGGGTCAACGACGATCCCGCGGTCTTCCTCGAGCTCAACCGGCGGCTGCTCGCTTGCCGGGTTCGTCCCTATTACCTCTACCAGGCCGACCTGGTGGAAGGAACGGAGCACTTCCGCACGCCCGTCGAGACGGGGCTCCGGGTCGTGCGGGCCCTTCGCGGCCACACCTCGGGTCTCGCCGTGCCGCAGTTCGTCATCGACGCGCCGGGCGGCGGCGGCAAGATCCCGCTGCTGCCGGAGGACACCGTCCAGCGGGACGGCGCGAGGATGGTGCTGCGGAACTACCGCGACGAGCTCTACGTCTACCCCGACGAAACGTCGCGCCCGGAGGCGCCGCCGCTCGCTGCGGAACCCGACTGCGCCGGGCACCTGGGCCTCTTCACCGGCTGCTGAGCATGCCCGGCCCGCGGACGATCGTCGGTCTCACCTATGACTTACGCGACGACTACTTGGCCGAGGGGTACGGCGAAGAGGAGACAGCGGAGTTCGACCGCCCGGACACGATCGAGGCCATCGAGGGGGCCCTGCGGGAGCTCGGCTACGAGACGGACCGCATCGGCCACGCCCGGAGCCTCGTCTCCCGCCTCGCCGCCGGGCACCGCTGGGAGCTCGTCTTCAACATCGCGGAGGGGCTCAACGGGTACGGGCGGGAGGCCGTGGTCCCGGCCCTCCTCGACACCTACGGCATCCCGTACACCTTCTCCGATCCCCTGACCTGCGCCCTCACGCTGCACAAGGGCATGGCCAAGCGGGTGGTCCGGGACGTCGGCATCCCGACTCCCGACTTCGCCCTCGTCGAGACCGAGAGCTACGCCGATGGGCTCGAACTTCCCTTCCCCCTCTTCGCGAAACCGCTCGCCGAGGGGACGGGGAAGGGGATCACGGCCGCCTCGAAGGTGCGCGATCGGCGGGAGCTGAAGGCCGTCTGCGGAAGGTTGCTGGAGCTCTTCGACCAGCCGGTTCTGGTCGAGACCTTTCTCCCCGGACGGGAGTTCACGGTGGGCGTGCTCGGAACCGGTACCCGGGCCGAGTCCGTCGGCGTGATGGAAGTCCTGCTCCGGGAGACCGCCGAGCCCGAGGTGTACTCGTACGTGAACAAGGAGCGTTGCGAGCTCCTCGTTGACTATCGAGCCGCGCGCGGCGAGCTCGGTGACCGCGTCGCCGCGTGCGCCCTCGCCGCCTGGCGCGCGCTCGGGTGCCGGGACGGGGGGAGGGTCGACGTCCGGTGCGACGCGGCCGGGGTTCCCAACTTCCTGGAGGTCAACCCGCTGGCGGGCCTACACCCGGAGCACTCCGACCTCCCCATCGTCTGCGGGTTCTTCGGCATGCCCTACCGGGAACTCATCCGGAGGATCGTCGACGAGGCGAGACTACGGACCGGCGCGCGCCGATGAGGGTGGCGCTCCTCTTCGGAGCCGTGCCCGAGGAGGCCCCCGCCGACGAGCTCGACGTCCTCCGGGAGGTGGAGCTGGCCGAGGAGACGCTTCGCCGGCTCGGGCACGAGACCGCGCGCGTCCCGCTCTCGCTCCGGCTGGACGAGGGAGCCCGGGCCCTGACCGGCTTCTCTCCCGACGTGGTCGTGAACCTGGTCGAGACGCTCGAAGGGAAGGGCGATCTCGCCCACTTCGCGCCGGCGCTCCTCGACCGGCTCCGACTCCCGTACACCGGCGCGCCGACGCAGGCCCTGTTCCTCACGTCGGACAAGGTCCTCGCGAAGCGCTGGCTCGTGGCTGCGGGGCTGCCGACGCCGGCCTGGGCCACCGAGAGGGAGCTCGCCGCCGGGGCTCGGATCCCGACGCCCGCCATTATCAAGCCGGTCTCGGAAGACGCCTCCGTCGGCATCGACGAGACGTCCGTCGTCTCTCGAGGCGACCGCGTCTGGGCGGAGACTCGGGCACGAACGCTTCGCCTGGGCTCGGAGTGCTTCGCCGAGCGGTACATCGAAGGCCGCGAGTTCAACCTCTCTCTCCTCGAGACGGCGGACGGGCCCCAAGTGCTCCCTCCCGCGGAGATCCGCTTCGCCGGCTACCCGGCCGAAAAGCCTCGAATGGTTTGCTATCGCGCGAAATGGGACGCCGCGTCGTTCGAGTACCGGAACACTCCCCGCTCCTTCGACTTTCCCGCTTCGGACCGGGCGCTCTTGGAGCGGCTGGCTTCGATGGCCACGGCGTGTTGGCGCCACTTCGGCCTCGCCGGGTACGCCCGTGTCGACTTCCGGGTCGACCGCTCGGGCGAGCCGTGGGTGCTGGAGATCAACGCCAACCCGTGCATCTCGCCCGAGAGCGGCTTCGTCGCCGCGGCGGCTCGGGCCGGCTACGGCTATCCGGAGCTCCTGTCCCGCTTCCTCGAGGTCGCCCTACGCCGCGTCGCCCGACCTCCGCAAAACGGCGCTTGCGCATCGCTTGACACCCAGACCGGGTGCGTCTAGATTTCCGGTCCTCCCCCTCCATAAAGCCAGTGGGATCGGTCCCTTTTGTTGCGAAGGAGGCACGGTATGGCGAGCCACAACGAAGGCATCTTGAAAAAGACGCAAAGGGGACT
The DNA here is from genome assembly GCA_016218905.1 of Deltaproteobacteria bacterium. The sequence continues at coordinate 1,319 of JACRCS010000283.1, read as the reverse complement.
TTCGATTCTGGCTTTCGAGACTACGAAGCAAAGCCGGATCCTAAAGAAGAGAATGCGAGTAGCTGCCCTGCAGAAAGAGATCAAGGCGGATCTGCGGGATCTTGGAAATCTCGTGTATAACGCCATCCTCAATCATCAAACCGCGATCCTGGAAGAAGAAGAGGTCAAGATCCTCGTCCACAACATCCGCAACAACAAGGCCGAGGTGGAGCGGCTTCGGGATTCGATCAGCCGCCTGGGGCGGGCGAAGAAGCACTTCACGGATGAGGAGACCGAGCCCCACCGAGAGGGGCCCCGGCCCGACGAGGAGCCCGCCGTCGTCGTGGAACCCGCGCCGAGCCCCTCGGAGCCCGCTGCAGACGTAACCGTCTCCGAGCAGAGAGAACTGGAAGGGGCCATGCTCCAGTCTCCGCAGCCTACGGAAGAGAAGCCTTCAAGCAAGCGATCCAAAGCTGCGGATTCCGCTCCTGAAACGGAGGGTCCGGAGGGCTCGGCCGAGTAACCCCTCTCCGGCACGCCTGCTTGCAGGCGTGCCGATCTCTTCGAAGCGCCCGATTCCTACTCATACATCGGGTTGCTGCCCTTGACTCTGATTCGTCGCGTCTGTAGTTTACGTTCCGCCGAACCAAACAAAGTTCTGTAATCGCCCGCAGCATCCAGCTGACGGCAGCGGAGGGTACCGCCGGCTTCTCCCGTGCTCCCGAAAAATGGGGCCGGGAGGGCTGCGCCCGAGCTTCCGCCGGCTCCGCGAGCCGGACCCGGCGGACGGCGACGCCGAATGATGCTGTGGGCAAGGCCCGCCAGGACGACTTCTCCCCGCAACCATCAGAACAGGAGGCGCTCTATGGGACGACGAGTTCACACAGGCTTGGCGGTGGCTTCGCTCCTTCTCGGTCTCGGACTGGCAAGGGTGCCCCCGGCCGCCGCGGCCCCCGAGCCGATCAAGCTGGGAGCCCCGCTCTCGACGGCGTTCCTCTACGGCTGGGACGCGGAGCGGGGGATGCGGCTGGCAGTCGAGGAGATCAACAAGGGCGGCGGCGTGAAGGTCGGGAAAGAGAAGCGGCCGTTTTCGCTCGAGGTCATCGACACGCGTGACCTCGAGCCGGGCGTGCCCGTCGACGACGCCATCAAGGCCGTCGAGAAGCTGATTCTCCAGAAGAAGGTCGACTTCCTCCTCGGCGGGCCGGTGCGCTCCGAGGCGGCGCTCGCCGTCATGGATTTGCTGAGCCAGCACAAGAAGGTCTCGATCATCTCGACGGGGGTGCTGACGCCCGCGTACACGAAGGCGGTGGCGGACAACTACGAGAAGTACAAGTACT
>JACRCS010000277.1 GCA_016218905.1 Deltaproteobacteria bacterium | reverse complement strand
CGGCCTGGAGACCCCCCGCTTCCACGGAGAGGCCGGAACCTTCTGTGGGAGTGGTCTCCAGACCACGATCTCGGCCGCAGGCCGATCCAGGGAGAGGCATCGCGGCCTGGAGGCCGCTCCCACGGACGGGGGAAGAGGCGGGGTCCCCTCCCGGCCTGGAGGCCCCGCTTCCACGGAGAGGCCGGAACCTTCTGTGGGAGTGGTCTCCAGACCACGATCTCGGCCGCAGGCCGATCCAGGGAAAGCCATCGCGGCCTGGAGGCCGCTCCCACAGCGCGGGAGAGAGAACAGAGCCCTCGCGGCCTCGGGACCGGCCTCCCCAAGGGTTCTAGCTCCCGTCCTCCTTCCGGATCGCGTACTTCTTGATCTTCCGGTAGAGGGTGGCGATGTTGATGCCCGCTTCGGCGGCGGCGGCCTCGACGTTGCCCCGGTGCCTCTTGAGGAGCTCCGTCAGGTACTCCGCCTCGAATCGCGCCATGGAGGCGGCGTACACGCCGGCCGGGGCGGCCTCCCCCGGCTCTTCGGGCACGTCGATGAACTGCCTCAGCACCGACAGGCCGATCCAGTTGCCGGTCTCCAGCGCCATCGACGCCTCGATGGCGTTTCGAAGCTGCCGGATGTTCCCCGGCCAGGGATAGGCGCAGACGGCGTCCAGGGCCTCGGGCGAGAGCCCCTGAATGCGGGTGCCGAATTTTTCGTTCTGGAGCCGGATGAAGTGCGCGGCCAGGAGGGGGATGTCGGCCCGGCGCTCCCGCAGCGGGGGGAGCCGCAGCTGGACCACGTTGAGCCGATAGAAGAGGTCCTCCCGGAACGTCCTCTCCTTCACGCTCGCCTTGAGGTCGCTGTTCGTGGCGGAGAGGATCCGGACGTCGACCTTGGTGGGGTGGCTGTCGCCCACGCGATGGAACTCCTGCTCCTCGAGGACCCGGAGGAAGGTCGTCTGGACCTCGAGCGGCAGGGTACCGACCTCGTCCAGGAAGAGCGTGCCGCCGTCCGCCGCCTCGAGCAGCCCCTTGCGGTCCTCCTTGGCTCCCGTGAAGGCTCCCTTCTTGTAGCCGAAGAGCTCGCTCGTGAGCAGGCTCTCCGGTAGCGCTCCGCAGTTGATCGCGACGAAGCGGCGGTCCCGGCGGGGCGAGTTGTAGTGGATGGCCTTGGCGATGAGCTCCTTCCCGGTTCCCGACTCGCCGGTGATCAGCACGGAGGTGTCGCGGATCGAGACCTTCTCCACCAGCGCCAGCACCTCCTTGAGCACCGTGGAGGACCCGACGATGTTGTCGAAACGGAACTTGCCCTCGAGCTCTTCCCGAAGCTCCCGGTTCTCCTCGAGCAGCTTCGTGTGGTCGAGCGCGTTCTTGACCCGGTAGAGGAGCTCCTCGGGCTCGAAGGGCTTCGTCATCATGTCGTAGGCGCCGTTTCGCAGGGCCTGGATCGACATCTCCACGGTCGCGAACGCCGTGATCATGATCACCGGAACCGACGGGTCCTTCGCCCGGATGCGCCGCAGCACCTCGAGCCCGTCCATCCCCGGCATCTTTACGTCCGTGACGACCAGGTCCCACCGCCCCGCCTCGAACCCGTCCACCGCTTCGAAGGAGCGCACGTGGGCGGAGACCGCGTAGCCGGCGTCGGAGAGGACGTCCTCCATCATCCGGCAGATTCCCTCCTCGTTGTCGATCACGAGGATCCGCTTCCCGGCTGCCACGTCAGGGACTCCCTTCCGATCGTGTGGGGAGCTGAAGGGTCACGGTAGTCCTCCGGCCGAGCTCGCTCTCGACGCGGATCGTCCCGCCGTTCTGCTCCACGAGGCGCTTCGTGATGGCGAGCCCCAGGCCCGTTCCCCTCTCGCGGGTCGTGAAAAAGGGCTCGAAGATCCGCTCCAGGTTCTCTGCGGGGATGCCGCAGCCCTCGTCCTCGAAAACGATCTCTACCTCCCCGTCGGACGTCTCTCGCGTCGAGATGGAGAGGGTGCCTCCCTTCTCCATGGCGGCGCCGGCGTTGAGGATCAGGTTCAGCGCGACCTGCCGCAGCTGGTCGCCGTCGGCCCACACGCGAGGCAGCCCGGGTGCCAGGTCCTTCGCGATCTCGACGGCGCGCATGTCCGCGTGGTGGGAGGCGAACTCGACGATGTGGCCGAGGAGCTCGTTTACGTCGGTCTGTTCGCGGACGGCCTTCCGGGTGCGCGCGTAGCTCAGCAGGTCCTGCACGATCTGCTTGCACCGCTTGCTCTCGCGCCGGATCTCCTGGATGTGCCGGAGCCGCGGGTCGTCGGCGTCCGTCTTCGCCTCCAGGTGTCCGGCGTAGCCGAGGATGACCCCCAGCGGGTTGTTGATCTCGTGGGCGACGCCCGACGCGAGCACGCCGAGAGAGGCGAGCTTCTCCTGCTGGGCGAGGTCCGCTTCGAGCTGTTTGTGTTTCTCCAGGAGCGCGGCCATCCGGTTGAAGGCCGCCGCGAGCTCGCCGAGCTCGTCGTCCCCGTCGATCTCCATCCGCTCCTCGAACCGCCCTCCCTTCACCTTCCGGATGACGCCGATCATCTTCCCGATGGGCTCCGTCAGGACGCGTGAACCCTGGAAGACGAGCACGGTCGCCCCGAATCCGACCAGCACCACCAGGACGAGGAGGGAGCGGACGATCCGGCCGCTGATGACGTTGGCTTCCCGGTAGAACTCGTCCTCGTACGAGCCCACCGCCACGATCCAGTCCCACGGTTCGAAGTAGTCGTAGCGTACGATCTTCATGCGGGGACGGGGCTCGCCCGGGTTCTTCCACGGATAGCGAATCCAGCCGCGCTTGTTCCGGCACATCTCCCGGATGAAGTAGCGCCCGTTCTGGTCCCGCTCGTCGTAGATGTTCTGGCCTTCTCGCGAGACGTGGACCGTCAGGTCGCCCCGGGACGTCATGGCGTAGATGTAGCCGGTTTTGCCGACCTTCTTGCTCTTCAGGCGGGCCTTGAGCTCCCGGAAGGATTCGCGCTCGAACGCCGCGTCCTCGTACGTTTCGTCGACGTACCCGCCGGCCGCCACGATCCAGTCCCACTCCCGGAAGTAGCGGTAGGCGACCACCTTCCTTCGCGGGTACTTGTCGCCGAGCATGGCGTTGCGCCACGGGTACACGATGTAGCGCACCTCGCCCGGCTTCGACCGGAGCGCGGCCTGGCACATGGCGCGGATGAAGAACCGTCCGCCCTCGTCCCGCTCCCCGGAGATGTCCTCCCCCTCCCGTGCGACGTGGACCCGCAGGACGCCGTGGCTCGACATGGCGTAGAGGTAACCGGACGCGCCGATGTTCACCGCCTTGAGCGCCTTTCGCGCCTCCTCCTCCGCCGTGGCGAGGTCCACCCGGCCGCGGCGGTGCTGCCGGCTCTGGGCCTCCACGAGGTGGTAGGCGAAGTTCACGAGCGTCGCGAGCTCGTCGTGCATCGCCTTCTTCTTGTCCGCCTTGTAGACCTGGAACTGACGGTGGTGGGCGTTGAGCAGGTCGAGGGCGAACTGACCCATGTGGTCGAGGTCGGCCTTGCTCGTCTGCGTGATCCCCAGGTACGCCTGGCGCGTGGAGATCGTGCCGACGATGGCGCCCACGAGCCCCAGGGGCACGAGCACCAGCGGCAGGACCACGACCATGAGCTTCCACCGGAGCTTCAGTCCGGCAAGGGCGCGAGGGAGCGAACGGAACACGAGATCGGCCCGGCCTTTCTCCGAGGTTCGGCTGCGAAACCGCATTATAGAACGGCGAGACGCCGGAACGAAACAGACCAGTGCTCCGAAGGTTGCCGCATCCGTACAAGGCGAGTAACCACCGATGATAAATCGTAGCCTCACGGATAAAGCGAGAGCTCAGCCTCTCTATGCCCTACGTCTCGCAACCGATGCGTTTTGGGGAGGGGCATTCCTGAGGACCGGAAGGTCACCAGGGGGAGGACACCTTGAAGGTAGTCGCGGCCCGCGTGGCCAAACGATTCGCAAGGTCGCTGCCGGGTGGCTGCTGGCGGTCCGGGACCGTGTGCCACATCCGGCGGTCCGACGGTGTCGAGGCTCTAGTGATGGGGCCCGGCGGTTTACGTCGGTGCAGAGGCTGTCGGAGCCGCTCCCAACGCTTCCCGGGACCTACGGAGGGTTCGGGCCTTCGGCACCGCGTAGAAGAGCGGTGAACCGGCTGCGCCGGCTTCGACGCGGAACGCCGGGTGAAGTTAACGACAATCAACAATAGCTAATGAAGGAAAGGCGCACCTCTTTCTTCGCTTCGGCAACCGATATCGAAGGTCACAGCGCGGCCGTTGGCCGCAACCAAACGGAAGTGCCGGAAGATCGGACTGCCGCGGCATATCCGGCGAGCTCACGCCTACCCGCCCACAGGTACCCCGGAAACCTCGGGGCTCGCGCTTCGCGCGACCGCCCGGGCTCG
>JACRCS010000276.1 GCA_016218905.1 Deltaproteobacteria bacterium | reverse complement strand
GGCCGCGAAAGCGGCGGCAAGGGCCAGCGAGCAGGCGACGAGCTTCACCCGGGGATCCAGTCGGTGAACGGGGGAGGCGCCGGGCAGGTACTGACCCAGAGTGAGGTCGCGCAGCAGAGTCAACGGGCTCGGGTCTCCTGTCTGAAAAGCCGGCGGTAGCGTAGCAGAGGGGCAGGTCCGGGACAAGGCGACGGCGCGGCGACGGCGCGCGCGTGGCCGGACCGCGGATCCGTTCCGCGCGAATTGCGCCGTCGGCACGCCTTGAAGTATTCTCTTTCTCAGCCCAGACGATCAACGCCGTTTGATGGCGAACGAGGCCCGATGAGAGCGAAGGTCACCCCACCCCTCGATCCAGCGCCCGACGTATCCCTTGTGCAGGGAGCCCTGCCGCTGCAGGTGCTGCTCGAGGCACTTCCCGCCGCCGCCCTGGTGACCGATCGAGACCTTCGGGTCACCCATGGGAACAGCCTCGCGGCCCGCCTGACCGAGCGGAGCCTTCCCCTGGAGACGGCCGCGGCGCGGCCCGGGGACCTCCTGCGGTGCGTCAACGCGGTGGCGTCGCCGGGCGGATGCGGATCGACCCCCCCGTGTCTGGAGTGTCCGGTTCGTCAGGCGGCAGGGCAGGTACTGGACGGCCGGAGCGTCCTCCAGCGGGAGGTACAGGTTCGTCGGTCCGGCGGGCCCCTGGTCTTCCTCCTGTCCGGCTCGCCCCTCCCCGTCGGGGGCGAGGTGTACGCGCTCCTCCTGATCCAGGACGTCACGGCCCTGCACCGCTTGCGGGGGCTCATCCCGATCTGCGCGGGCTGCAAGAAGATCCGGAGGGATGACGACGCCTGGGAAGTGCTCGAAGCGTACCTCGAGCAGCACAGCCACGCCGAGTTCACGCACGGCCTGTGCCCCGACTGCCGCAGGGAGCTCTATCCTCGCCGGAGGGGCACGAAAGCGCCGTCCGAGGACACGGAGGTCTGACACCGGCAGACGAACGCCGACTCAATCCCCCGCCTGGCCCGCCACCTCGCGGACCACCCAAGAGGAGCCACCCATGGACATGGAGATCACGTTTCCCGGCGGCGTCGCGGTCGACGCCCGGTACAAAGGCGTCGACGTCCACACCGATCAGCCGCCCCCTCTGGGCGGCGGCACCGGCGCCTCTCCCTTCGACCTCTTCCTCGCTTCGATCGGCACGTGCGCCGGCTTTTACGCCCTGCGCTTCTGCCAGGAGCGCCAGATTGACACCTCGGACCTGAAGGTCCGGCTCGCCTTCGAGCGCAACCCCGAGAAGAAGCTCTTCACGAAGATCACGATCCACGTGGAGCTGCCCGCCGGTTTCCCCGAGAAGTACCGCGCCGCCATCGTGCGCACGATCGATCAGTGCACGGTCAAGCGCCACATCGTCGAGCCCCCGGAGTTCGAGGTCGTCACGGCCTGACCCGGCCGTGCGTCAGGGGGCGAGCCGGCCCTCCCGGCGGAGGCGCTCGAGCAGGGCTCGGATCCGCGGCATCGCCGCCATCGTCGCCTTCTCGCCTTCCATGATCGCCTCGTGGCGCTTCTCGAAGTCCGCAGCGCCGATGGACCCGACCAGGGGCCGGATCACCACGTCGGCCCGCACGAGCTGCGCCGCGGCGATCTTGGAGTACATGATGTTGATCGCCTGGAGGATGGTCTCGATCGTGCCCGTCGGCGCGGGGCCGTCGACGTCGCCGGAGATGTCCACGGCGATCACCACGTCGGCGCCCTGCCGGCGAGCCGCATCAACCGCGACCGGGCTCACCACCCCTCCGTCGACGTACGTGCGGTCGCCGATCTTCACCGGCCGGAAGACGCCCGGGATAGAACAGCTCGACCGCACGGCCGTTCCCGCGTTGCCCTTCGTGAACACGACCTCTTTCCCGCTCTGGATATCGGTGGCAACGGGGTAGAAGGGGATCTTCAGCTTCTCCAGGGGCGTGTTGTCGAGCGCCTTGTTGACGTACTCCTCGAGCTTCTCTCCCTTGATGAAGCCGTTGTCCGGCATCGCGAAGTCGGCGACATCGCCCTTCTGGATGGCCAGCGCGATCTTCTGGAGCTCGAAGGCGCCCCGGCCGGTCGCATAGAGGCTCCCGACGAAGCTCCCTGCGCTCGTCCCCACCACGAGGTGGATCGGCACCCCGCTGCCCTCGAGGATCTTCAGCACGCCGATGTGCGCGAACCCCTTGGACGCCCCGGCCCCGAGCACCACGGCCACCCGCGCCGGCTTCACCACCGGCGGCTCGGGGCGAACCGCCTGGCCCATGCACGCGGTCAGGGAAAAGGAGAGGAGGGCAACGACCAGGTGCCGCACCGGAGACCTTCGATTCATTGTTCGTGGCTCCTGTCTTGCAGCACCCGCAAAGCACTCCTGCTGCAAGAAGTAGATGTATCCAGACGTATAGACGGAGAAGCCCCTGCGTCGCAAGGGCTTCCCCAATCTGACCATCGACGGGGTTACGGAAATCGCAGTTTCCTGAGGGAATTTCAACATTCAGATCGAGATTGCTCCCTCGACCGTGATTCGGGCACGAGTTGGAAGCCAGGACCAAAGGGGGGTCTCGACCCCGGCTTTCTTCGGGCAACGCAAGACCTGCACGAGCTTCTGCATCGTGGGGCTAGGGATGCTCCAAGTAGACCGTCCCGTCCCCGCCGGTCCCGTACCCTCCGGCGGCGCCCAACGCCTTCACGTTCGCCGCCGGTAGCGTCAGCGCACCGCTGCAGACGATCGAGACCCGGCCGCCGCCGCTGGCCGCGCCGACACTCGCTCCGTTCGCATGGACAGAGCCCGATCCGCCGACACTGACCGCGCGGATGCTCACCGAGCCGCCCGAGCCGCTGCCCGCGGCCGACCCTCCGCTCGCGCCACCGTCGGCCGCGACCGCACCGTCGACGGTTACCGTCGCCGCACGGATCATCGCCAGCCCGCCACCGCTGCCTCCGACCGTCCAACCCCAGCTGCCCCCGCCGCTGCCGAGGTCCGCGGGATCCGTCGCGCTGCCGTAGGTCGGGTTGGAAACACGCCCCTCGTAGCCGACCGCGAGCCCCCCGTAGCTGCCGCCCGTGCCCTCGGCTGCGCCGGCGACGTTGCCGAGCGTCCGGCCCTTCTCGGAGTACCCCTGGCCGCCGATGTACCCCCGACCGGAGACATCGATCCGCCCGGTGGCGTCGATGACCAGGGAACCGACGGTCAAGTCCAATCGGGAAACGAAGCTTGCCGTCGCTGCGTAATGCGTGAGTAACCCGTGCTCGCCAATCGACATCGTGTCCACGACCTCCAGCCGGTCGCCAAGCGCCAGGTTGCCGCCGCGCCGGAAGATCACGTTATCGAAGCGGTAGACCCCGACGTAGGCCTTCCCCGCCGCTGCCAGAGCGCCGAAATCCACACCGTTTTCGTTCGGCGTCTGCACGACGATGGTGTTCCCCGAGTTGGTCGAAATCACGAAGGACTCCGCCTGCGTGATGTCGGGGTTGATCCTCAGCCCCGTCAGGCCCCCGGCCAGCGCGGCCACGAGCCCGTCCGTCGTGAGGCTGATCGCGGTCGCGTCAGCCGTGGTCCCGAAGCCGATCGGTGTCAGCGGAGTGGAGGCCGCCGCTGTGCCGTTCGGCGCTCCACCGGCGTCGACGACATCGTTGTCGATGTAGAGATCGCCCTCCTCCTGGTCACGGTACTTGATGAGGACGGTCCCGGACGACGACGCCCGCTCGTCGTAGTACCCGTGACCGCTCCACGCAGTGACGTTGTAAAGGTTGTTCAGCGTCCCGCCGGGGCCGATCCCATCGCAGAAGATGGCGACCCTGCCGCCGCCGCCGCCGACGCCGACACTGCCGCCATTTGCCCGTATGAAGCCGTTCCCCGAGACCAGCGGCGCGCGGATCAGGACCGACCCGCCCGAGCCCGAGCCCGCCGCGGAACCGCCGCTGTTTTCACCGTCAGAAGCGATGACGCCGTCCACGATCACCTCCTGGGACGCGGTGATCGCAATCCGGCCGCCGCCGTTGCCGCCCGCCGTCCAGCCCCAGGACCCTCCGCCGCTGCCGAGATGAACGGGGTTTGACGGATCGCCGTACGCGAGCGCGCTCGCGTTGGATTGATAGCCGCCGCCGAGACCGCCGTGGCTGCCGCCGGCTCCCGGGTTGGAGCCGTAAACGTTTCCGAGCGTTCTGCCCTGCCCGCTGTAGTCAACGCTGCCGGCATAGCCCCTGCCCGTCGCGTCGATCGCGCTGCCGGCGTCCACCTGGACGACGGCCGCGGTGATGGGCAGCCCGGTCTCGAGACCGACGCCGTGTGTCAGGATCGAATCGCCGGTCACCAAGAGCGTCCCCGTGACCGTGACGCCCTCGTCGGCGACGACGCGCGCTGCATTCTGTATGGTGATCGAGTCGAAGGTGTACCCGCCGGGGATCCTCGTCGTGTCTCCCGGCGTCGAGATCCCCTGACCGTCGACGATGAGGTTGCCGTGCGCCTCTCCCGGCCCGGCCAGGTAGACCGTGCCGTTTCCGCCCGGGGAGCCGTAGTATCCGGTACCGCCGAGCGCAAGGATGTTTGACACCGGCAGCGTGAGACCCTGCGTGTAGACAACGGCGACCCGGCCGCCGCCGCCGCCGCTCCCGTTGCCCTGGCCGCCGCCGTTGGCATGGATGGCCCCGGTGCCCTCGAGCCTGCCGACGCGAAGGTTCACGGTCCCGCCGGACCCGTCGCCCGCCGCGGAGCCGCCGCTCTCGCCGCCGTCCGCGACGATCGCGCCGTCGACTCGGATGGTGCCGGCCTGGATGAGAACCGCCCCGCCGCCGTCGCCGCCGACCGTCCACCCCCAACTGCCCCCGCCGCTGCCGGTGTCCACGGGATTCGTCAGGCTTCCGTAGATCGCATTGGATGCACGCCCCTCGTACCCGGTGGCCAGCCCGCCGTAGCTGCCTCCGGCGCCGGCGCTCGCTCCCGCGACGTTCCCCAGGGTCCGGCCGCTTTCCGAGTAACCCCGCGAGCCGATGTACCCGCGGCCCGTGACATCGATCCGCCCGGTCGCATCGATCTCGATCGTGCCGGCCTTCAGTTCCAACCTCGGGCGGCGGGTTGCCGTCGCGTCCTCGTGGGTCAGCAGCCCGTACTCGTCTATG
>JACRCS010000275.1 GCA_016218905.1 Deltaproteobacteria bacterium | reverse complement strand
GGTTCGGTCAGGGGTCCTGCCGGTTTCCCGAAGGCGAACCGCTCGACAGGCGCCCACCCCTGGGCCTTGATCTCGTCACCGCGCCAGAGCGCCCACTGGGGGAGGGCGCTGGTGTAGGTCTTCGTCATCTGGTGGAGCTCGAGCGCCGAGTTGCCCGCGAAGAGCCAGAGGACCCGCTCGGGGTTCCAGGGGTTCGGGAGGCAGAGGTAGAGGCCGTCGTCGGGGCGGGCATACGTCGACCCATCGTAGGTGAAGAAGCCCTTGCCGAACGTGACGGGGAGCTTCTCGAGGATGCGGGCGACGAGCGCGTTGTCGGACGACGGGCCGAGGAGGAAGAGGTCGCTCGCGGCGAGCTCCTCTTCGGTGATCTCCGCGTCCTTCACGACGGGCGGGAGCTCCTCGCTGTAGGAATCGGCGAGCGTCGTCTGAAAGCGGAGGGCGAGGGTGTGGTTGGCCTCGATCTGCCGCGTCGTCCCGTAGACGATCTTCGCCCGCTTGAAGTCGTCGGAGAACGTGACGAAGGAATAGGGGTTCGCCAGGGGAACGGGGATGTCCCGCCCGGCGTCGAAGAGGACCCGGCCAGGCTCGTCTGAAACGGAGAACGTCAGCTCCGTCCGCTCCCCCTTCACCTCGTACGGCTTGACGAGGCGTCTTGCGCCGGCGTCGATCGCGACGCTCCCGAGGAAGTGGTACGGCGCTCCCGACTGCGTAACGACGAGGGTCACGATCCAGGCGTCGCCGTCTTTCGCGGTCGTCACCTTGACCTTCGGGTCGGGGAAGCCCTTCGCCTCGATCCACGGGGCGAGGAACGCCGCCACGTCGCGCCCGGCGGCTTTCGAGAGGGCGGCGGCGAGCTGCTCGGCGGTCACGTCGCGATTGGCGTTCGCCGTGAAGGCGGCGTCCATGGCCTTCAGGAACGCCTCGTTCCCGAGGAGGAGCCGGAGCTGGTGGAGCGCGTACGTCCCCTTGATACGCGGGATCTGGTACGGCGAGCGACGGCCGTACTCCCTCTTCGCTTCCCGGATGGAGACGTCCCCTTCCTTCGCGGCGAAATAGGCGGCGCGGGCGTTCAGACCGGAGAGCTGGTCACGGAGCGATGTCCAGGCCTTAGGCGCGTCCTCGGGGAGCGCTTTCAGGATCTGCCAGTACGCGGCCGAGCCCGAAACGAGACCGTTCGTCGCTTCGGTCTTCGGAAAGACGCTCCCCTTCCAGAGCCTGGCCTTGTCGAGCTTGAAGAGGCTCTCGACGCCCGTCACGTCGAGCTTCGGCTCCTTCGGACCGGGCGAGGAGGCCGCGGTCTCCTTCGGCCCGTTCGACTCCTTCGGCTCATTCGAAACCTTCGCTTTCGGCTCTTGCGCCATCTCCTCCTTCAGCTTCTCCGCGATGTAGACGGGGCTGAAGACGGAGTAGCCGAGCGTGAGGTGCGGGATCGCGCCGGGGTGGTCGGGCATCCGGCGGTTGCCGGCGGCCGGGAACTTCTCGCGGAGCGTGACCTTGCCGTAGTGGGCGAGAAAGACGAGCTTCTCGGCCATCTCGGCAGTCGTCACCTTCCCGTCGCAGGCGTGGGGGCGGTTGATCGGCGAGGAGGCCCAGAGGTTCACCGCCTCCGTCGCGTCGATCCTCACCTTCACCCGGTCGTACCACTGCCGGAACGCGACGTCGCGGTCCCACGGCCCGTAGACCGGGTCGAACGGCGCGTCGTCGGGCTGGACGCCGTACTCCTTCCGCACCTCGGGGTCGCGCGCGTTGTTGTTGGCCCAGAGGAAGCCGGGCGTCCCGAACGGCGCGAGGTCCTCCTTCGTCCGCCAGAGCTTCGAGCTCTTCGTCCCGAGGAGGAGGATGGCGACCTCGTTCGTCTTCACGTCCACGATCGGCCAGTCGTTCGTGTACATCCCGTTGTTCTTCTCGCCCAGGATCCGCGCGACGTCGTCGATCGACATGGCGTATTGCGCGGCCCTGCGGATCCGGTTCGACATCGGGGTCCCGTCGATGTTCCACGGCGTCTGCGCGACGGTCGTCTCGCCGATGAGTATGCCGGCGGAGTTCATGTAGAAGTCGGTCCCGGAGTGGATGCCGCCCGGGAAGCCCTGGTAGACGACGCGATTCCCCTTCGCCGGGACGACGTCGGTCACGACGTTGAAGTGGACGCCGGTGTAGCCGGCCCACATGAAGATCTGGCCGAAGACCGGGCGGCCGTCCCTCGTCGCCGGCCCGGTCGCGACGAACGAGGAGCACTTGTGCGCCCGCTCCGGAATCTTCGCCTCGTCCTCCGACGTCAGGAAGCTGCGCCCCGTCAGGGCGTGCGGAGTCGTACGCAGGGCAGACTTCACGTACTCGAGGTCTATGGAGGAATTCATCGTCACGACGTCGAGAAAGTCGACAGGGCGTCCGTCGACCTTCGCCCCCGCCTTCGCGGCGCCGTCGGCCATCCCTTTCATCTCGAGGAGGAACTCCTCGTCGAACTTCCTCAGGAAGACCGCATCGGCCATGAATCGCATCTCGGCCCATGCGCCGGGGCCGTCCTTGGGGTTCTCCTGGATGCCGAGCTTCCTTGCATAGGTGGCGATCTCCTCGGAGAGGAGCGTCCCGTACTGGAAGCCGCGCGCGTACGGCTCCCCTTCCACGTGAACGAAGATCCACCCCTTCTCGTCGTACCGGAATCCCGGGCCGTGCCAGCGGACGGTCTCCATCGGCACGAGCTCGCGGACGTCGGTCACCTCTTCCAGCGCGATGTCGTCGAACCAGGCGGAGCCGGTGGCGGTGCCGTTCAGTCCGAGGTGGAGGCGGACGCGGTCCCTCGCCGTCGTCGCGACGAAAAGCGTCTCGACCCTTTCGAAGGAGCGTGTCGCGCCGGAAGCCTGCGAGTGGTTCGTGAACGGGAACGAGGCCATCGTCAGCGCCGCCGCGACGGGCGTGGGGTAGCGCCCCGTGGGGTCGGAGACGGCCCTCTCCGTCCTTACGAACGCCGAAAGGCGGTAGACGTGCCCGACCTCGAGCCAGACCTCGCCCGAGGAGACGGAGATCGACGCGGGGCGCGAGGCCGAGAGCCTCAGGCTCGCGGCGCCCGTGCTCTTCGCGTCCGCGTCGCGGGCGACGGAGGCGCCCGCCGGGAGCATCGCGTCGACGTTCCACGAGACGGCGTGAACGCCCGAAACCTCTTCGAAGCCTCCGTTCGGGAGGTTCGGCGGTGCGGCGGAGAGAAGCGGCGCGGCGGCCAGGAGCGCGGCGGCGGAGACGAAACGGATGCGCACGGGTGCCCCCTCAAGAACGAGGAGATCGTAACCCGCCCGCTCAGTACTTCCGGCCGAGCAGGACGTAGAGCGACGTGTTCCCGCCGTACCCCACGCCGAACCCGGCATAGATCGGCCCGAGGACCGTGTCGGCCCCGACGAAGAGCCCCCCCGCCGGGCGGATCCCGTCGAAGTCCGTGTCTTCCCTCCGCGCCCAGACGCGCCCAACCTCGAACGTGCCGCCCACGTAAACGCCCCGCCCGACGCGCGACGGAAGGCTGGCGACGCGGTGGTGAAGGGAGATGCCGGCGTGGGCCGCCCGCTCTCCCCCCGTGTTCTCGCGGAAGAGGGCCGCCAGGCGCGTGAAGTCGGAGAGGCTGAAGAGAAGGTAGAAGGGCGGGTGGCTCCCCATCGTGTCCTCCCAGCCACCGGACAGGAGAACCGTCGATCGGCGGGCTACCGGGATCGCGTGGGTGCCACCGAGCATGAGACGGTTGAACGAGCTCTCCGTGCCGAAGGCCTCGAGGAACGCCTCGACGCGGGCCGTCGCGTTCGTCCCGCGCCGGGGGAAGCTGAGGTCGTCGAGGGTGTCGACTCCGATGGAGGCGAAGAGGCCGCCGAGCTCGATGCTCAGCTTCTCGAGCGGCAGGTTCGTCACGAGCGGCTCGCCGGTCCCCGTCCCGCGAAAGGCCCCGGCTCTCACCTGTCCCCACGAGTCGAGCGAGATCCCGAGGTCGACGGTCCCCTGCAGCATCTCCAGCCGCCCCTCGCCGACGAGCCCTTCCGGAGTCGAGACCCTCGCGAGGGTGCGGAGCCAGGAGACGAGGACGCTCGTGAAGTACCGTCCCCGGTAGTCGAAGGGCTGGTAGAGCTCCACGTTGACGCCCGGAACCGTGCCCAGCT
>JACRCS010000282.1 GCA_016218905.1 Deltaproteobacteria bacterium | reverse complement strand
TCATGCACACGGGCAAGGACTACGAGGTCGAAGAAGTCGGGAGTCTGCGCCTCGGGCGGGTCAAGGGCGAGCGGCTGGAGGCCGGTGAGGTCGGCTACGTGATCGCGGGCGTGAAGACCATACGGGACATCAGTATCGGCGACACGATCACGAGCGCGGAGAGGCCCGCTTCCGAGCCGATCCCGGGGTACAAGGAGGCGAAGCCCGTCGTCTTCTCCTCGGTGTACCCCATGTCGACCGACGACTACGAAGATCTCACCAAGGCGCTCGAGAAGCTCTCGCTCAACGATGCCGCGCTCGTCTACCAGAAGGACTCTTCCGCGGCCCTCGGGTACGGCTACCGGTGCGGCTTCCTCGGCCTCCTCCACCTGGACGTCATCCAGGAGCGGCTCCAACGGGAGTTCGGGATCTCGCTCATCCTCTCCGCCCCGTCGGTCCTCTACAAGGTCACGCTCAACAGCGGAAAGCTGGTCGAGGTCGACAATCCCGCCTACTGGCCGGATCCTACGCACATCAAGGCCGTCTCGGAGCCGTACATCCGGGCCTCGATCCTCGTCCCCGAGACGTATCTGGGCGCGGTGATGGAGCTCTGCCGGGAGCACCGGGCCGAGAAGCTCGGCATGAACTACCTCGCCGTGGGCCGGTGCGAGGTCATCAGCGAGATGCCGCTCAACGAGGTGCTCTTCGACTTCTACGACAAGCTGAAGACCGTCACCCGCGGGTACGGCTCGTTCGACTACGAGGAGCTCGAGTACCGGCCGAGCGAAATCGTCAAGGTCGACATCGTCGTCAACGGAGAGAGGGTCGACGCCCTGTCCTACCTGGTCTTTCGGGAAAAGGCGCGGCACCGCGCGCTCCACTACTGCGAGCAGCTCGCCAAGGCCATCCCGCGCCATCTCTTCAAGATCGCGATCCAGGGCGCCATCGGGGGCCAGGTCATCGCCCGCACGAACATCAACCCCGTCCGCAAGGACGTGACCGCCAAGTGCTACGGCGGCGACATCACCCGAAAGCGGAAACTCTTGGAGAAGCAGAAGGCGGGCAAGAAGCGGATGAAGCTCATCGGCTCCGTGGAGATCCCCCAGGAGGCGTTCGTGGCGGTGCTGCGGACGGATACGGAGGATTGACGGATGACGATGAAGAATAAACGATGAGGGATGAAGGAATGGCCCCGGCCGGTCGCCCGTCCACTTCGTCCACCGAATCCACCTCGTCCACGAGGCGGGAGCCAGAGCGATGAACGTTCAGGTCAAACTATTCGCGGATTTGCGGCAGTACCTGCCGGGGGGCGAGAGCCCCTGGGCAGGGGAGCTTCCGGAGGGTACGACGGTAGCCAAGGCGCTGGAGAAGTTCGGGGTGCCGGAGGGGAAGCCGAGGATCCTGCTCGTCAACGGCCGCCACGCGCAGCCGGGTCAGGAACTCCGGGAAGGCGATCTCCTGAGCGTCTTCCCGCCCGTCGCAGGGGGCTGAAGGGACCCAGCCGCGGAGCCGGCTCTCGACGGCTCGATTACCCCCACCAGGTCGTACTCGAAGGCCTCGGTGATTCGCGCCTTGAGGAACTTTCCCGGCTGAACCGGCCCTTCGAGCCCCCTGAGGAGCGTCAGTCCGTCCACCTCCGGGGCCTGGCCGTAGGTGCGGCCGACCGGCTGGCCGGACTCGTCGACCCCTTCCGTCAGGACGTCCAGGATCTTCCCGACGAACTCTCGATTGCGGCCCGCGCTCACCTCGGCCTGGAGCTGGAGGAGGTGGTCTAGCCTCGCCTTCGCGACCTTACGCGGGACGCTCGGCTTCAGGCGCGCCGCCGGCGTCCCCTCTTCCGGCGAGTAGAGGAAGGCGCCCAGGTGGTGGAAGCGCATCCGCTCGACGAACTCCGCGAGCGCAGCGAACTCCTCGTCCGTCTCGCCCGGGAAGCCCACGATCGCGGTCGTGCGGAGCACGAGACCGGGTACCTTCTCCCGCAGCGCGAGAAAGCCTTCCTCCACCTCCGCCGCCGTCGTCCTGCGCCCCATGGCCTTGAGGATCCGGGGGTGGACGTGCTGGATGGGCGCGTCCACGTAGGGGACCACCTTCCCTCCGCCCGCGAGGAGCTCCGCGAGGCCGTCCGGGAAGCGCCCGGGATAGGCGTAGAGGAGGCGGAGCCACGCAATTCCTTGGATGTCCTGGAGCTTCTCCAGGAGGGGCACCAGGGCCGCGGGCTCGCCCCGGTCCCGCCCGTACGACGTGACGTCCTGGGCGATCACGTTCAGCTCTACGGCGCCCGCCTCGGCGAGGCATCGCGCCTCCGCCAGCACCTCCTCCTCCGAGGCCGAGCGGAACGGCCCCCGGATGGACGGGATGGTGCAGTAGGTGCAGCGGTTGGAGCAGCCCTCGGCGATCTTGAGGTACGCGCTGTGGGGCGGCTGGGTCAGCACCCGGGCGGCGGGATCGTAGGCGACTCCGCAGCCTCCGCCGAGGAGGGCCGGAATCATCGGCACGTCCTCGGGCGTGAAGAAGTGATCGACCTCCGGGAGCTCCGCGGCCAGGTCCGAGTAGCGCTTGGCGAGGCAGCCGGCGACCACCAGCGTCTCGCACGCCCCCTCCTCCTTGAGCCGCGCCGCCTCCAGGATCTCCTGGATACTCTCCTCCACCGCGTCGCGGATGAACCCGCAGGTGTTCACGATCACGACCTCGGCCGCGGCGAGGTCTTCGACGATCTCGAAGCCGTGGGCCGCGAGTCCGCCGAGCAGGTGCTCGGCGTCGACGCGGTTCTTCGCGCAGCCGAGGCTGATCAGCCCGACCGTCTTCAACCGCCGCCCCCGGGCATCTCCATGACCTCCACCCCCTTGGGCGGCTTGAACGCGAAGAGGTCATCCCTCACGCCCGTGTTCCAGCGCAGGTCCTTGAACTCGATCCGCGTGCGGTTGCCCAGGGGGTCTTCCGTCGTGACCGCGCGGACCTCCTTCGTCTTGGGCGAGACCTCGAGCACCACCCGGGAGAGGTCGGACCCAGTCTCCTTGGGCGTGAGCTC
>JACRCS010000281.1 GCA_016218905.1 Deltaproteobacteria bacterium | reverse complement strand
GCGGCACCGATGCAGACGGCCATCGCGCTGTGCTCGCTCTCGGCGCGAACCACGTGCCCTCTTTCGACCTCGGCGTTGCAGACGAGCTCCATGCACTCGGTCGAGGGGGTGATCGGATACACCCCCGCGCAAAACCCCCTGCCGGCCCGATTGGAGCGGCCCGCGAGCGTCGCGGCCGTGCTGGCGGCCTGGTTGCCGCTGAGCAGCTGCGAGCTCATGACCTTACCTCCAGCCCGGTCCCGACCGTCATCTCCATCGCGGCCCTGGGGCACTCGACGACGCATACCCCGCAACCCTTGCAGTACTCGCCGTCTATCCGGTAGCCGCCCTCGAAGCGCGAGATGATCCCTTCGGGACAGAAGAGGAGACACGTGTCGCAGCGGGTGCAGCCCCCGCAGGAGAAGCAGCGCTCGGCCTCCCGCGAGTCGGCGAGCCCCCGGTTCACCTCCTCGAAGCCACCGACCCGCGCGGCCGGCGCAAGGTGCCGGTCCTCCTGGGGCCGGGAGGTCTCGAAGTGGGCGAACCGGAGCAGCTCTGGGCCCACCCTTTCCCCAAAGGGCGGCCGCATCGAGCGTTCCGGCGTACGGTCTCGGCCGAGCGCGTCCAGGAGAGCCCGGGCGACCCGACAACCGTGCCCGACGGCGTATGCCACCGTCCCCTCGCCGAGCGCGGCATCTCCAGCGAGCCAAACGTTCTCGGGCAGCTCCCCCGAGTCGGGAGCCAGGAGCGAGGTGTCCGTCTCCTGCCCGAGCGCGAGCAGGACCGCGTCGCAGGCGATGAGCTCTGTGCGGTTCGACAGCGAGGGCCGCGCGCGGCCGCTCTCGTCGGCCGCGCCGAGCTCAACATGGGCGAGCTCCGCAGCTTGGACCCGCTTCTCACCGAAGAACCCAACCGGCTGTCGGCAGGGGAGGATCTCCATACCCTCCTCGAGGGCTTCCGTGATCTCCGCCGGTATTGCCGGCATCTCCCGCAGGGAGCGCCGGTATACGAGGCTGACCCTCGCCGCCCCACGCCGCAGGGCGGTCCTGGCGCAGTCGATGGCCGTGTTCCCGCCGCCGATGACGAGCACCCTTCCCCGGAGCCTTGGCGCGCCTCCGTTCTTGCTTGCACGCAGGAACTGGAGCCCCTGGCCGATGCCTTCGAGGTGGACGCCGGGGCAGTCCATTGCCCGACCGAAGGGCCGCCCGGTGGCCAGGAGGATCGCGTGATATCGGCCCGCGAGCTCGCGGACTCCCTGGCCGTCCATGGAGACTCCGGTCTCCGCGCGCACGCCGAGAGAAAGAATCCGCGCGACGTCACGGTCGAGCGCCTCCTCGGGGAGCCGATAGGCTGGGATGCCCGTGCGGAGCACGCCCCCGAGCTTCGACTGGGCTTCGAAGATCGTGACCTCGTGGCCGGCCCGGGCGAAAACGTGGGCAGCGCTCAGCCCGGCCGGCCCGCCCCCGACCACGGCGATCCTCCTCCGGTCGAGCGGTCGAGAAACCGGTTCGTGCACCCGTGGGGCGCGGTCACCCACCCATCGCTCCAACCCGCGGACGTTGACCGCCCCGTCGTGCGCTCCCCGGTTGCACTCTTCCATGCAGGGCGCTGGACACACCCGGCCGCACACCGAAGGGAGGGGCTGGGTCTCCAGGAGCACACGCGCGGCGGCATCGACGCCCTCGGTCCGGAGCGTCTGGAGGAACCCGCGGATATCGTTTCCCGCAGGGCAAGCGCCGCTGCACGGCGCGACCCCGGTCCGATAGCGAGGCGTCTGCGTCCGCCAGGAGCCCGTCCTGAACGGAAGTCCGAAATCGGTGTCGTGCTCCGTCAGGGCGATTACGCGCGGCTTCGCGAAAGAGTTGGCGACTCCCGGCAGGGCGGCGCCCCGGGATTGCGAGGCCGGGCGAAGAACGACACGGTCGTAGGCCTCTCTTGCCGCCGCAAGATCCGAGCCGAGGCTCATGAGCCCATAGAGCGTCTCCACGAGGGCCCACGGGACGTCGAGAGCCCGCGCGTACGCCCCGACGACCGTCGTGTTGACGATGACCACCGCGCTGCTACCGATCCCGTGCTTGCGAGCGATCGCCGTGGCGTCGACCCTGGCGCCCCTGAACCCGGTATACCGCTGCTCTACGCCTTCGGAGCCGGCCGGCGCGTTGAGGAGGATGAAGGCTCCCGGCTGCACGCCTTCGAGGACGTCCTCTTCGGGGAGCCCGGGATCGAGCACGAGCAGGTGGTCCGGGTGGACCACCTTGTTGCGGTTTGCGATGGGGGCCGTATCCACCCGAGTGAAGGCACGCACCGGGGCGCCGGCGCGCTCCATGCCGTAATCGCCGAACGTCTGTACATGGAGGCCGAGCCGGGAATAGAGAGAGGCGATCAACTTCGCGCAAGTTACACCCCCCTGCCCACCTCGGCCGTGGACGCGGATCTCGAGAGGCAGGCTCTCCGGGCCGGGCCGCCTCGCCCGAGCGGGGACGCCGTCATTCGGGATCGTATCGCAGTGTTCCTGGCTATCCGTGCTGATTTCCACCACGGATGCATGTCCGACCTCTAGGAGTTGATGAGACATCCCGTCCCTCCGGGTCACAGCTGAGATGGTGTCTGTCTGAGTTTCTAGCCGCGCAGACCGATGATTGGTGTCCCGTCTGGGAAGTTCTTGCCTGTGATTCACGCACTCGAATGGCTTCGTCCCGCTGCCCGGACTAACCGCACGGGACACTAGTGACACTGGAACAGAGATCTCACAACTCATCCTCAAATAGATGTCCTGGCCGGGCGGCCCGAAGCATGAGAGTCGAGTGTCTATACGGTTCAGCTTTGAGCCTTGACTATGTCATCCAGGCTCACCGTTAACAATCCCCTGGATTAGCTATTTTAGACTGCAATTTGAAGTCGGAGCATGACGAGAAAAAGCTAGCCGGCTGCACCTCCGCGCCCTGGCCGACTGGGGCGCCCGCTCAGGCGGGCGCGCCGAGACTGCCTTCCGGGACACGTGAAGACCGACGCCAGCTCCTTGAGCGGCGCGCCGCAGGCGAGCGCGAACATGTCGAACATCGGCGTAGTGCTGCTGGTGGGCGAAGCGGACCGATACTGTAGTGGGCTAGACTGTCTAGATGGAGGTCGGCCATGCATTGGCAGCTACAGGAAGCGAAGAACCGGTTCAGCGAGGTGGTCCGGGAGGGCCAGACCTCCGGCCCTCAGGTCATCACCGTTCGAGGCCGGGAAGCAGCCGTGGTAACTGGCGGTCCTCAGTTTCGAAGGGGCCCGGCCGGGAGGCTGAGGCCAAGGTCCTCGTCGAAGAGGCCCTGACTACGTCCGCCATCGAGGGCGAGCGCCTGTCGCGGGAGGAGGGCCGAGGATGTCGCGAGTACGTATAGTTCGGCTCCGCTCACATCGCCCGATGCGAAGAACCTTTGCAACCTTTGCAGCGTCCCCAAGTCCGTCTCCGGTGGAATGCAGATACAGCAGGATGTCCCCAAGTGACGGCCTTGGGGTGGAGCTTCGGTCTGGCAGCGATGAGCCCTGCGACCACCGCAATCCATCCCGTTCTTCTACGGCGGGTCAGCAAAGGACTTGACGCAAGCTTCCCACCCGCTGGAGGATTTCGCAGGCGCCATCGCCACCGCTCTCGATTTCAGGGAAACAGGATGGAACTGGAAACGGACCTGGAGCGCATCAGGCACTTGGCCAATAAGCGCGAGCGGGAGAACTGGACGTTCCGGGCGTTCCTGAAGACGTCAGGCATCTCGTCTGCCAGGATCGATGCGAGGGTTCACGAGCTCTGCCGAGAGATTTCGAGCCACATCGACTGCACGCAGTGCGCGAACTGTTGCAAGGTGGTCGGGCCCCTCCTGGGACCGTCTGACGTGAAACGACTTGCGGCCGCCCTGGCGCTGCCGGTGAAGGAGTTTCGGTCGGAGTACCTGGAAGTGGACCCGGGGGACGGGCGCGAGAGGTTCAAGCGCGAGTCTTGCCCGCTGCTGAAAGAGAACCGCTGCACGGCCTATGAGCACCGTCCGCACGATTGCCGGTCCTTTCCCCATCTGCACAAGCGGGAGTTCGTATCCCGGCTGAGCCAGGCCGTCTCCAACTGCTCCTTCTGCCCCATCGTGTTCAACGTGTACGAGGAGCTGAAGAGGGAGTTCTGGCGGCGATGAGCGGGGGCTGGGCAGCGCAGGCACCTGCAGGAGATGATAGAAGCCTCGGATCTCCACCCGACATTTCGACGTTTCGCCCCGCCACGCGGCGAAAGCGGGCCCGAGCCGAGACGCATCGTGGAAGAGGGAGAGTACAAGTACCTCGTGAACGGCGCCTCGGAGCAAGGGCAGCCCATCGAGGTAGCGTGCAAGATCGGTCCGACCGAAAAGGCGGTGATCATCACCGTCTACGCCGTTTGAAGAGAAAGGAGCCCATGATCTGCGATCTTTGTGGAGAGGAAGGTGCCCGGATTCGGAAGGTTCCGAGGAGCTACGGCATGGAGATGACCTGCTGGTGATCGAGGACGTCCCCGTCGTTTCGTGTCCGCATTGCGGCGAGAGCTACCTGACGGCCGAGACCCTGCACGAGCTGGAGGAAATCAGGTCCCATCGGGAAAAGGGCCGCCGGCGAGAGGTCACCATGGCGATGTTCGCGTAAGCACGGCCGGAGCGGGGTGCAATAGGCCCCGCAGGAACCATAGAACGACTCGCAGAGCTCGTGGCGGTGCTTGGATGAGCACCTGGATCGAGGCGATCCTCTGACGCACCGAGCCCCGGGGCTGAGGGACCTGGCGGCGCTGTCCTCATCTCCTCGGTGCACCTTCTTGAACTCCTCGGGCCGCCGGCCGCCGAAGAAGCCACCGATACGCTGAACTCCAGACAGAGGAACCATGGAGCTCAATATTCCGCTCTACCAGGTCGACGCCTTCGCCCGAGAACCCTTTGCCGGCAACCCGGCCGCGGTCTGCCCGCTCGACCACTGGCTCGAGGACCGGCTCCTACAGGCCATCGCGGCCGAGAACAACCTGTCGGAGACCGCCTTCTTCGTCCGGCGTGGCGAGCGCTTCGAGCTGCGGTGGTTCGCGCCGGCGGCCGAGGTGGACCTCTGCGGCCACGCGACCCTCGCGACCGCCCACGTGCTCTTCCGGCACCTGGGCTTCGCGTCGGATCGCGTCCGCTTCGAGACGAAGAGCGGTGAGCTCGTGGTGGAGAAACGCGGTGACCTCCTGGCGCTCGACTTCCCGAGCCGCCCGGCCGCAGCCTGCGAGGCTCCCGAGGAGCTGCTCACTGCTCTCGGCGCCCGGCCCGTCGAGGTGCTCCGGTCCCGAGACTATCTGGCCGTCTTCCGTTCGGAGGACGAGGTGCTGGGGCTTCGGCCGGACATGGCGCAGCTGGCGCGCCTGCCCGTGCTCGGCGTCATCGCCACGGCGGCCGGCCGGAGCCACGACTTCGTCTCCCGGTTCTTCGCGCCGAGCGTCGGCGTCCCCGAGGACCCCGTCACCGGTTCCTCTCACTGCACGCTCGTCCCCTACTGGGCGCGGCGCCTCGGAAAGACGAGCCTGCACGCCCGACAGGCGTCTCGGCGGGGCGGAGAGCTCTGGTGCGAGGATCGCGGGGATCGAGTCTCCATCGCGGGCTTCGCCGTCACCTACCTGGAGGGCACGATCCGAGTCCCGGTGCCCTGAGCAGCACCCGGTATCCCGGAGCGGCCGCTCACGGCGCGCGAGCCGCTCTCTGCTTCCGCCTCGGGCGGGAGCTCAAGGGGACCGGCCGGGGTCAGGTCTACGCATTTGACGGGCCGGCGCCGGGTTCGAGGAGCCGTGGCGTTCCTTCTCTCCAGACAGACCCCCTCCCCACCCGACAGCTCGGTGTCTCCGCCCACTTGGGCCTTCCCGGGCAGTAGACGGGTCCGGGTTTGGTCTGCGATCGCGAGGGCGCCTAGGTGTGTGGACTTGGGGACGCTGTGTTGCGAAGGTCGCTAAGGTCTTGGCCTTGCCAGTGAGCGGTCCGGGTGTCCTGCACGACCTGCCATGCCACACGACCGGCTGGGATCCCGCCGGTCAGGCCCGGCGAAGTTGTTGGGCGGATTCCTCCTCACGCCTCACACGGAATTCAGCTCGCGCTCCCAATGACCGTCGCCGCCCGGTTCGGCGGAGGGTGTCGCCCGTAGGTACAGTTTGGCTCTGCTCACATCGCCCGATGCGGAGAACCTTTGTAACGTTTGCAGCAACTCCCCAAGTCACGGCCTGGGCTCAGCTACCCGGTGGCGGTCCCGGTAAGAAGGCTGCCGCTTCTCGAAAAGGCGATCACGTTCGGGTGTGACGCGGCCTCGTCCTTCCCTGCACCCAATGACGGGCATTGACGCCCTAGCCCCTTGAGTCATATTGTATGCGATATGACGCGATGCCGAGTCGTCCTTGACACCAATGTGATCGTGGCGGCCTCCCGGAGCCGTCAGGGAGCGTCGTTCGCTGTACTGCAGGCCCTTCGCGATCGACACTTCACGGCGTTGATCTCAGTGCCACTGGTCTTGGAGTACGAGGCCGTTCTGAAGTCGCCTGAGCAACTTGAGGTATCCCGGCGGTCTCCAGGGCAGACGGACCGCTTCTTGGACGCACTCTCCTTGTTGTGCGAACCCATCTCTTTCTTCTATCTGTGGCGTCCGCAGACGCGAGATCCCGCAGACGAGATGGTCCTTGAGACGGCCCTTAATGGCGGTGCCGATGGTTTGGTCACTCACAATCTCGATGACTTTGCGGCAGCCGCAACCAAGTTCAAACTTGAGCTATGGCGTCCGGGGATATTCTTGGAACGTCTGAAGCGGGGAGGCTAGAGATGGCCAATTACGCGTTGCGTTTGCCTGACTCTTTGATCGAATACGTAAGACAGGTGGCGAACGAAGAACACGTCTCAATGAACCAATTCTTCGTCACCGCGATTGCGGAGAAGGTTTCCGCACTGAAGACGGAAGCGTACTTCAAGGAACGTCGTCGGCGCGGGAACTTGGCAGATTTTGATGCCTGGATGCATGCGTCTCCAGACGTAGAACCTGAGCCAGGCGACGAGATTCCGGAACGCTGACCTCCCCTCCCGGTCCCATCTGCGACGGGCCGGATATGGGGCATCGGAGGGTCTTCATGCGGGGGATCGGCCCAGGGTCAGGTCTACGCATTTGACGGTCCGGCGCCGGTTTCGAGGAGCCGTGGCGTTTCCTTCTCTCCCGATAGACCCCCTCCCCCACCCGACAGCGCGGTGTCTCCGCCCACTTGGGCCTTCCCGGGCAGCAGACGGGTCCGGTTTGGTCTGCGAGCGCGACGGCGCCTATACTCGCATGATGCCCGAGCTCCCCGAAGTCGAGATCCTCGTTCGCCATCTCGAGCCCCTGCTGGTCGACCGCGCCGTGCGTACGGTACGGGTGAGCCGGCCCAAGATCCTGGCTCCCACCCCCGTGGGCGAGTTCACCGACGCGCTCGTCGGAGCGCGCTTCGAGAGCGTCTGCCGTCGGGGCAAGTACCTCCTCTTCACTCTCCGGCGCCCCGCCGGCCGGGGCCGATTGCTCCTGCTGGGCCATCTCGGCATGACCGGGCGGATGTACGTCCGGCCGCCGGCGCCTCCGCCGAAGCACGCGGCCGTCGTCCTGGACCTGGGCGCAGAGGAGCTCCTCTTCGAGGACACGCGCTACTTCGGCAGGCTGACGCTCGACACGCGCCCCGTGGCGAAGCTCGGGCCGGAGCCGTTGGGGAGAGCGTTCAGCACGCGCCAGTTCCGGGAGGCTCTGGCTCGCTCCGCCCAACCGGTGAAGGTGAAGCTCCTCGATCAGGGTCTGGTGGCGGGCATCGGGAACATCTACGCGAGCGAGGCGCTCTTCCGCGCCGGGATCTCCCCTCGCCTGCCCGCCCGGAACTTACGAAGCGAGCAGGTCGCGGCCCTGCGCCGCTCGATCCGCGAGGTCTTGTCGGAGGCGATCACCCGGGGCAGCACGGTCCCGCCGGATCATCTCGGGACCCGCAGAAACGGAGCGGTGTCGGAGGGCGCGGAAGCCGCCTATGGAGACTCCAGCGCCGAGTGGCTGCGGGTGTACGAGCGGGCGGGCCGCCCCTGCCTCCGCTGCCGCGCTCCCATCGAGCGGCTGGTGCAAGCGGGGCGGAGCACGTACTACTGTCCCGTCTGCCAGGAGGCGTGAAGGTCGGACGCTGGAGCGACCACTCCTTTCGTCGCTTCCCGTGAAAGAGCGCGCGTTCCTAGGTTTTATGAACTTGTCGGCGGCATCGGGCCCTCGTCCTCACCTCTTTTGCACGCGAGCTCGGCCAGCTTTGGGGTAGGATCGGCTACCGAACCGGCGGGCGAGTTTCGCGGCGCGGCATCCCTTCCATCCGATCCGGAGAACGCAGTCTGTGGAAGCCTCTTTAGAGTCCCAGCGCTCGGTCCGCCGCGGCGTGCAGTTCGGCCTCGCCGCGTACCTGATCTGGGGCTTCTTCCCGGCGTATTTCAAGGCGGTGGCTGGCGTCCCGCCGCTCGAGGTGCTCTCTCACCGGATCTTCTGGTCGGCCCTCTTTCTCCTCCTCCTCGCCCTCGGTATGGGTAGGAGCCGCGACCTGCGCTCGGCGTTTCGCGACCGAAGGGTGATCGCCACCTTGAGCTCTTCGACCCTGCTCCTCTCCCTCAACTGGCTCGTGTTCATCTTCGCGGTCGAAAGCGGTCGCGTGCTCGACTCGAGCCTCGGCTACTTCATGAATCCGCTCGTGAGCGTGCTGCTCGGCTGGAGCTTCCTGGGCGAGAGGCTTCGGCGCGCGCAGAACGTGAGCCTCGTCCTGGCCGTGGCGGGCGTCGCGTACCTGACGCTCTCCTACGGCCGCCTTCCTTGGGTGTCGCTGGTGCTCGCCGTCTCGTTCGCCATTTACGGCCTTCTGCGGAAGACCGCGCGAGTCGACGCCCTCGTCGGCCTCACCGTCGAGACGTGTCTCCTGGCGCCGTTCGCCCTGGGCTACCTGGTCTTTCGAGGCGTGACGGGCGAGGGCCACTTCCTCGCCGGCGCGCCCTCCCACGACGTCCTCTTGCCGCTCGCCGGCCTCGTGACTGCCGCGCCGCTGCTCCTCTTCATCGGTGCGACGCGGCGCCTGCGACTCGCTACCATCGGCTTTCTTCAGTACATCACGCCGAGCCTCCACCTCCTCCTCGCCGTGTGGGCGTACGGCGAACCCTTCACGCGCTCGCACCTGGTCACGTTCGCCTGCATCTGGACGGCGCTGGCGCTCTACTCCCTCGAGTCCGCGCTGGATTCCGGTTTCCTTCGCTTGCGCCGGGAGTGATCGCGGACGGGAAGAGGATTCTGTTCCCAGTCGAGCGCTGGGGGGACGAATACTACGGAGACATCGGAGCGGGGTTGGGCTCTTTCTCCGGCACGAAGACCGAACTCCTGTAGGCCGGAGATCTGATCGGAGCCTTGGAATGATCGCGCTCGGCCTGACGGTCCTCAACGCCCTCTTCTGGCTCGGCATCCTCTTCGGGCTGCCGGGCACCTGGCTCATGGTCCTGGTCGCCGTGGGCGTTCGGGTCTCGCAGCCGGAGCTCGAGCTCTTCAGCGCAGGCGTGCTCTGGGCCGCGGCCGGTCTGGCGATGCTCGGAGAGGTGGTGGAGTTCGTTCTCGGCGCGGCGTGGACGCGGAGGGTGGGAGGGTCGCGTAGGGCGGCGGGGCTCTCGATCCTGGGAGGCCTGATCGGTGCCGTGCTCGGCACGGCGATCCCGGTGCCGCTCCTGGGAACCCTGTTGGGCGCGTGCGCCGGTGCTTTCGCGGGGTCTCTCGCGGGGGATCTCCTGGCGGGCCGATCATGGCTCCAGGGGGTCCGGGCCGGCCGGGCGGCGGCGGTGGGCCGCTTCCTGGGCACGGTGAGCAAACTCGTCCTGGGAGGAGCCCTCTTCGTCCTCCTCAGCGTGGCGGCTTTCTTCTGAGAGGGTGCCGGACCCGACGCCGCCGACGTCGATCGTGACTCTCTTCTCCACGGCTACGCTCGCCACGCGGGCTACCTCGGGGAGATCTTCCTGACCACTCCGCAGGCGATCCGGTCGCCTGCCTTTCCTGCCGGGTCGGTGGCGTAATCGTCCGGCCCCGCGTGCAGCACGATGGCGGAGCCGTCGTCGTCGAGGAGAGAGGTAGCTCCTGGGGAGAGGGTCACGCCGGTCGCGAAGACCTCGACCTCGGCCTTTCCTTGCTTGCTGACGTGGAGGTTCGGCAGATCGCCCGCGTGCATCCCCTCCGGATTCGAGAGGCCGTGCTTCTTGCCTCCCGGGTTGAAGTGGCCGCCGGCCGTGGTGAAGGGCGGCTCGCACTTCCCGACCTCGTGAATGTGCAGGGCGTGGACGCCCGGGGGGAGCTTCGAGACCCGAACCGAGAGCAGGACGCCCTGGGGCGTCTGTGTGAGGAGCACGGTGCCTGCGCTCTTCCCTTTTGAATCGACGAGCTCGGCTCGCGCCGTCTCCGCTGCCGCGCAGGGAAGCGAGACCAGCATCGCCGCCACGATCCCCCCATAGAAGATGGCTCTACTGTTCATCGGAAATCCCTCCCTTTCTTGCTCGTCCCGCCCGCCGGCTCGTTCGAGCCGTCCGCGGCAGACCGTCAGGCCATGCCGTAGCCCGCTGCCTTCCACCCTTCGACCCCGCCCAGGAGGACCTTCGAATTCGAGAATCCCAGAGAGATGTTCTTTGCCGCCTGACCGGCGGACGTCGCTTCGTTGGGTCAGGCGCAGTAGAAAATGATCTCCTGATCCTTCGGAAGCGTCGCCCGCCTGCGTCGAAACTCCTGGAGCGAGAGGCCTCCTTCCAGTTGCACGGCCCTGCACTTCTCGGGGTCCTCGTAACCGCACACGAGAAGGGCCTGACCGGACTTGACCTTCGGGTACGCGTCCTGGGGTGTGACTCCGACCACTTCGGTCATCTCAGCTCCTTTCTCCTCACCTGCCGTTTTGTCGCCGGGACCTGCCACCGCGGTCCGCCCGACCGTGTGAGCGTGCCACCAGTGCTCGGCGGGTCAACCAGCGTCCATCCGGAAAGTGCCTTTCCGGATGAAGACCTCCAACATGACCGCAAGATTGATGGCGTTGAAGTCGTGAACCCCTTCGTCTAGGGGACCCCCGAGTCCTACTGGGAGACTCCTGCCCCTGGACCTCAGGCCGATGCCGCGAGGGCGCGCTCCACGGCCGGGGGAAAGAGGGCGGCCACGTCGCCCTCCAGCCGCAGCGTCACCGAGGGCAGCCCGTCGTGCTCGGTGACGCCCCGGTTCACGATCGCGTAGGGGACTCCACGCCGGGCGGCGAGCAGGGGAAACCCGGCGGCGGGGTGCACCGAGAGCGTGGAGCCGAGCGAGACGACCAGGTCGCACGCCTCGGCCGCCTCCTCGGCGCGCTGCAGGTCTTCGACCCGGAGCGCCTGGCCGAAGCTGATGGTCGCCGGCTTCAGAAACCCGCCGCAACCGCAGCGGGGCGCCTGCCGGCTCGCCTCGAACGAGGCGTAGGCCTCGTCCGGCGAGACCTCGCCGCCGCAGAGGAGGCAGGCCACCCGCGCCTCCGTGCCGTGCAGCTCCACCAGCCGCGCTCGCGAGGTCCCGGCCTTCTCGTGGAGGCCGTCTATGTTCTGGGTCACCACGGCCTGGAGCCGGCCGGCCTGCTCCAGGCGGGCGCACGCGCGGTGCGTCGCGTTCGGCTGCGCGCTTCGCATCGCCGCGCGGCTCTCGAGCTTCCACTCCCAGTACTCGACCCGCGCCGCCTCGGAGCGGAGGAAGTCGTGGAACTCCACCGGCCGGCGGGTCTTCCACACCCCGTCCGGGCCGCGGTAGTCGGGGATGCCGCTGCCCGTGGAGATCCCCGCCCCGGTGAAGATCATCATCCGGCGAGACCGGCTCAAGAGCTCGACGAGGCGGCCGTCCGCGTCCTTGGTGCTCATCCCGATCCCCTCCGGCAGGCGATTTCCGGCTTCAGGCCGACACAGACGACCGGCCCCACCGGATCATAGCCAGAACCGCTTGGCGATCAAAGCGGCTCGCTACCCCTACACCGCTCCTTGCGCCGCAGGAGCGAGGGCGCGCGCAGCCAGACGCCGCTCACGACCTCGGCGGCGAGGGCGAGGCCGCCGAGGGGCACGACGAGCCAAGCCCACCAGCCGAGCAGGAACCCGAAGAGCCGCCCGTTGTGCAGCTCGAAGAGGACGTGCCAGAGCGAGATGCGCCCGCTCCGGCTCAGCTCCTCCGGCATGGGAATCCGCTCCCCTGCGGGCCCGCCCCGGAGGTCGAGGAGGCCCGCGTCGTAGTCGGCCGCCAGGAGGTCGCCCCCCGGAAGCACCACCGAGCCGACGACGCGCTGCTCTCCGACCGGGCCGCCGGCCGACGGCAACGGCGGACGTCCGGTGAAGGCATCCAGCACGTGCCCCTTACCCCTGTCCCAGAGGTAGAGGCCGCTCATGGAGCCGACCCAGTACTCACCGGCTCCGCGGCGCCGCAGGACCGTAGCGCCCATGACGCTGAGAGGCGGCCCCCCCGAGACCGGCTCCAAAGGGGACGCGAGGTCCTCCGGCCCCTCGTAGAACCCGTCTGACGTGGCCACGAGCACGACACCTCGCCCGGGGTCGTGGACGGCCTTCCGGAGGGCGTCGTGCCAGGGGTTCGGGTCGGCGGGACCGGGGTGGAGCTCTCGCGGATAGCTCGCGAAGGCGACGGCCAGGAGGAACGGGGGGCGCTGAAGGATGCCGGTGAGCGTGACGAAGAGGAGCGGCACCGACAGGTAGAGCCCCAGGCGCAGGTGCCACGAGAGGCCGGCGCGCGCGAGCCGCCCTCCGCGGCCCGAGGCGAGGGTCCGGCGTCGCTTGCGCCACCAGAACCACGCGCCGGTGATCGCCAGGAAGAGCAGCGTGAGCCCCAGCGCGTCGACGGCGAGGCGGCCCGGCAATCCCCAGGTCGCGCCGCTGTGCGCATGAAAGACGAGGCGGAAGAGCGGCACCCGCAGGCCGGCGGCGTCGGCTCGGGCGGGCGTGACGTCGCGGAAGTCCAGCGGCCCCGAGCCGGTGGACCGGTAGACCCGGTCCCGCGTCAGGACGACCACGTCGCGCCCCACCCGCAGGAGGTCCACGACTTCCCCGGAGTCGTCGGCCGCCCCCAGGGGGACCCGCTGCCAGCGGTCGGAGCCGTCCAGGGGCAGGCGATAGAGCCCGCGCCTGGTTCCGGCCACCAGCGCCGGCGAGGGCGACTCCAGGCGTAGGAGCGCTCGCGTGTCCCGGTAGTACAGCGACGGTTCGAACCCCGCCCGCAGGGCCGCCGGAGCGCCGCTGCCCGGCCGCCAACGCCAGACGCCCGCTTCGCCGAAGAGGTACTGTTCGCCGTCCGGCCCGGGCACGGCCCCGCGCAAGGCGTTCCGGTTCCAGTCGCGGAGCTCGTAGGGTCCGGGAACCCAGCGGCGGGGCAGGTCCAGCCCCGCGATCCACGAAGGATGATTCAGGAGCACGCCGGATACCGCCATGAGCGCGAAGTAGACGAGGAGTGCGATCCCGGTCCAGCGGTGCAGTCGGCGAAAAGCGGCTCGGGCTGGCAAGGTCATGGGTGGAAGCGTAGCCGCAGCCGAGCGAGCCTTCCTTGACCGGCGTCAAAGTCCTCGAGGTCCGGGGCCTCTGGGAGGTGGTCCTCCTCGGAGGGTGCAGCCGCGGCGAAAGAAGTGGTCCCCTTGCTCTCCGCGGCAAGGGCGGTAACTTTTCACGAACTCCGCAGCCATCTTCCTGAAAGATTGAGCGTTCCCCTGCGTCACTCCGGCCAGCATTCAACCTCTCAACAACGTCCCCTGCCCTCCCCCCGGGCCGGCGGGAAGCGCTCGGGTGCCGAGCGTTTCCGGTGGGTGATGGGGACGCCGTACTTCGTCGACGGGACGAGCCACCTGGTAGAGGTTCCGATCCTCTACTTCATCAAATTCGTCCTCGGCATGGGCGAGGCGGGCGGGCAGCTCTTCGATTCGCTCCGCGGCCTCGGCTGGCTCGCCAAGCCCGCGTGGGGCTACCTGACCGATCGGATCGCCATCGCCGGCTATCACCGGAAGTCCTGGTACGTGTTGATGGCCCTCCTGGCCATCGCCTTCTGGATCCTCAACGCGGCCCTGGTGGCCGCCGGCTTCCGGAACGCACCGCTGTTCCTCCTCACCTTCAACCTGGCCTTCGGAACGTACTCCTTCGTGGATGTGGTATGCGACGCGCTGATGGTGACGGAGGGCCGAAAGCGCCGCGTCGTGGGCGCGTTCGTCAACTTCCAGTGGACGGTATTCTCGATCGCGGCCGCCGGCGCGGCCCTCGCCGGGGGCTGGCTCGAGCAGAGAGTGCAGTCGGGCTCGATTTCCCTCTCCTGGATCTTCCTGATCGCCGCCCTCCCCCCGCTCGCGACCGCCATCGTCGGGATCCTCTGCATCGACGAGGAGAAGCAGCGACGCAACACCCCTGCCCGAGCGCGCGGCCCCCGGGATTCGCGCGCCGCCTCGAGAGGTCGGGGAGGCGCCGGCGGCGGCAGCTCCCTTTCGAAGCTCGGGTCGTGGCTCTCGGAACATCGAACGCTCTGCCTGCTGGCCCTCTTCCTCTTCTTCTGGAAGTTCAGCCCCTCGATCGGTTACATCGAGCGCAGCTACCTGATCGACGTTCGAGATTTCAAACCGGCGACCTTCGGGGTTCTCCTGTCGGCGGAGCGCCTCACGTTTCTGGTCTCCATCTTCGCGTACCGCTGGTTCGTAGCGCGCGTCCCGGCCGTTCAGTGGTACCAGTATCTCTACGCGATGGTGGCGATAGGAGCGGTCTCGTTCCCGGTCACCTTTCTCCTCTACCTCGACCCGGGGCACCCGTGGTGGGACGCCGTCTTCCTGTTCGTGCCGGAGGGCTGGGACCCTATCCCTGGGTGGAACCGCTACGAGTGGGCTCGCCTCGTCTTCCAGGTCGTCCTCGGTTTCGCTACGATCGCCGCCTTCATGATTCCGCTCACCCTCGCGGGCGAGACGGTCAGCGTCCCCCACGCGGGGATGAACTACGCGTTCCTCACCGCCCTCGCCAACGCGACGGACACCCTCGAAGGGACGCTCGGAGCCGGGCTCTACGGCCTCGTCACCGGCCGGCGGCTCGGCTGGGTGCTCGACGCGTTTCACGGATCGGCGCTGGATATCGCGGGAGTGGCCGACAAACGGACGCTCGCCCTGCAGCTCTTCATCTATCTGGGCCTGGCTTTCACCCTCCTGACCGTCCCTTTCGTGCATCTCCTTCGGCGGGAGCTCGCTCGCCGCGGGATCTCCATCGATCTCGCGGGGCGAGCGCCACCGCCGGAGAAGTGACCGGGGACGCCCGTCCCCGCGCGCTCGCCAATTCCGCAAGCCGATTTACTCTGCTTTGCAGCAATGCGGGTCCTCTTCCCCGAAACCGAAAAAAGGGGACCAAGGAGACGCGATGGAGCGACTCGGCGATCTGGAACTCGAGCAGGATCTGCCTCATCAGGAACGGATGTGGCGAGTCCAGAAGGTCGTCTGGATACTGCTGACGCTCGCCCTCGTCGCGGGCCTCGTGGGTCTCTTCGGGTCAGGCCCTCTCAGCGCGGCCAAAGCCACGGGCGGAGGTCTCGACCTGGACTACCAGAGGTTCCTTCGGCGCGAGGCTCCCACGAGCCTCAAGGTGAACGTCCGAGGCTCCCCAAGCGAGGAGCGCATCCTGCGGCTGACCCTTAGCCGAGAGTACCTGGAAGGCTTCATGGCCGAGGACATCCTGCCGCAGCCCCTCTCCACCGAGGCAGGCGCTCGGAACTACGTCTTCGAGTTCAAGCTGGCGGAGCCGGGCAGCCCGACCACCGTATGCTTTCACTTGAAGGCGAAAAAGACCGGGCTTCTGGATGCCGAGGTCGCGGTCGAGGGGCATTCTCCCGTGGCGTTTCGCCAATTCGTCTACCCTTGACGCTGATTCAGGAGCGAAGTGCCGATGGAAACGATGATTCGGGGCGCGGTCATCTACGTCTTTCTGCTCGTGGTCTTCCGGTTTTCGGGCAAGCGGTCCCTGGCGCATCTGACGACCTTCGACTTCGTCCTCCTGCTCATCATCGCCGAAGCCACCCAGCAGACGATGCTCGGCGACGACTTTTCGATCACCAACGGACTCCTGCTGATCGCCACCCTGATGGGGCTCGACGTCCTCATCGCGTTCTGCAAGCAGAAGTGGGCAAGGGTCCACAAGCTGGTCGAAGGCGTCCCGCTCGTGATCGTCGAGGACGGCAGACCCGTGGAAGAGCGCCTGCGCAAGGCTCGGGTGGACGAAGACGACATCCTCACGGCCGCGCGCGAGACGCAGGGTCTGGAGAGGATGGAACAAATCAAGTACGCGGTATTGGAGCGCAGCGGGGGGATCTCGATCATACCCCAGAAGCAGTGACGGAGCCCCCTCGCCCTCGGACGGCGGAGCTTTCCCGATCAGGAATGAAGCGGCTGGGGAGAGCCAGCCCGAGAGGCTCGTTCCGGTGCTGGGCCCCTCTTCGGCCGAAGCGATCGCCTGCGTCGAGGGTGCCACAGCGCGGCCGTTGGCCGCAACCAAACGGAAGTGCCGGAAGATCGGACTGCCGCGGCATATCCGGCGAGCTCACGCCTACCCGCCCACAGGTACCCCGGAAACCTCGGGGCTCGCGCTTCGCGCGACCGCCCGGGCTCG
>JACRCS010000286.1 GCA_016218905.1 Deltaproteobacteria bacterium | reverse complement strand
T
This sequence comes from Deltaproteobacteria bacterium, assembly GCA_016218905.1. The sequence goes on along the minus strand of JACRCS010000286.1, from coordinate 9,344 downwards.
GCGCATCTGCCCCTGAGCGTAGGGTGGGGCGTTCCGCCGCAGGCGGGTTGCCCCACGCGTGGGCGAACCTCGCTGCGCGAGAACCGCCCACCCTACGGCAACCCGGTACGCGCAACTATTTACGACGTCGTGTATAGCCACTCCATCCGGAAAGGCACTTTCCGGATGGACGGGACACCAGTCCAGGCCCACGCTACTTGGTTTGGATCCCCTTGACCTTGTCCCAGACGACCCCCTGGTGGGGGACCGGGCCGGCGTCGAGGAAGTTGGAGCGGAGCTTGCGCCCCAGGATCTCCTCCGCCCGCCGCCCGGCGGCGAGCATCTGCGGAACGTCGATCCCCGTGGAGACGCCCATCTCCTCGAAGAGGCCAACGAGGTCCTCGGTGCAGGTGTTGCCGGCGTACCCGGTGTGGTAGGTCGCCGCGCCGGTCTTCGGCTGCCCGCCGATCGCGCCGAGCGAGGTGTCGAAGTAGCGGAAGCCGTACGTCAGGGCCACCAGAGAGTTGGCGACGCCCCAGCCCCGGGTATCGTGGAAGTGCACCACCACCTCGTCGGTGGTGAACCCCTCGGAGAGGGCGTATTCGTAGAAGGCGCTCACCTGCCGGGGGTTGGAAGAGCCGGTAGTGTCGCCGAAGCCGATGATCGTGGCGCCGATGTCCTTCCACCACTTGCCCATGGCGATGGCGTCCTGGGGCGCGACGTCCCCCTTGATCGGGCAGCCGAAGCTCGTCAGGGCCCAGCCGAAGACGGCGTGCCCGGAGTCCACGGCGGCCCGCACCATCTGCTCCAGGGCCCGCTTGTTCTCGTCGTGGGTCATGCCGACGTTCGCCTGGTTGTGCGGCTCGCTCGTGGAGATCACCATGGCGATCTCCTGGACCCCGAAGCCCTCGTCCTTGCTCCGGATCGCGCGCTCCACCGCCTTCAGCGTCGTGCAGATCGCCCGGTAGTCGACGCCGGGCTTGCGGGGGATGCGCCGCAGCACCTCCTCGGCGTCCCCGAACTGCGGCAGGTACTTGGCCGGCGCGAAGCTCGTCGCCTCGAGCCTCGTCACCCCCGCGTCCACCATCCGCGTAAGGATCTCCACCTTCTCGTCGGTAGAGACGACCTTCTCCTCGTTCTGGAGACCGTCACGAGCCCAGCACTCGCCGATTACGACCTTCTTCGGGAGGTCCATCCGGTGGAGCTTCAGGTTCTGGCACATGTGTCTCTTCTCCTGCCTCGATCAGAACGTCTCATCATCCTCTACCCGATATCCAACGCCCTCATCTGCCCCGGTAGGCGGGCTTACGCTTCTCGCGGAAGGCAGCCAGCCCCTCCAGGCGATCCTCGGTGGGGATGAGAGTCTCGTAGCACGTGCTCTCGAAGACGAGCGCGCTCGCGAGGTCCATCTCCATCCCGCGGTTGATGGCGGTCTTGGCGGCCCGGACCGCCACCGGGCCGTTGGCCGCGATGGCCGCGGCGTAGGCGCGCGCATCCGAGAGAAGCGACTCGGGCGGGGTCACTTTGTTCGTGAGCCCGATCTCCAGGGCCGTCGCGGCGTCGATGCGGCGGGCGGTGAAGATGAGCTCCTTGGCCTTGGCCCGGCCGACGAGCCGGGGCAGGCGCTGGGTGCCTCCGGCGCCCGGGATGATGGCGAGGCTCGTCTCGGTGAGGCCCATGGTCGCCGTCTCGGAGAGGACCCGGAGGTCGCATGCGAGCGCGAGCTCGGTGCCGCCCCCGAAGGCGACCCCGTTCACCGCCGCGATCACCGGGACCGGGAGGTTCTCCAACAGCGTGAAGGTGCTCCGGATGGTCGCGATGTAGCGCCGGACCTCGTTCTCCACCATGCCGGCGCGCTCCTTCAGGTCGGCGCCCGAGCAGAACGCCTTCTCCCCGGCGCCAGTCACGATCACGCAGCGGGCCTCCGGGTCGAACTGGATCTCCTCCACTGCCGCCCGGAGCTCCCGGAGCATGGCGAAGGAGATGGAGTTCATGGAGTCCGGCCGGTTCAGGGTGATCGTCCAGACACCGGCCTCTTTCGCTGTCAGGATCGTCGGTTCAGGCATGTGCGTCTCTCTCGGCGATGCTCGATGGAAATGCCCTAGCCGCGGATGATCCGGGGCAGGATCATCTGGTGGTGGGCACAGATGGACCTCGGGTTCTGGTACGCGGAGCCGGCAAAGGCTTCCAGGTAGCGCCGCAGGTCGGCGAACCGGACCACCTCGTCGACGAAGCCTTTCTTCGCGCAGTACCCCGGCCTGGAGTTGTCGTAGTAGGCACCCACGAGCTCGTTCATCTTCTCGATGACGGGGCCGAGCGGCTTCCCGGTGTCCTTCTCCTTCACGAGGCGCCGGGCGTAGCTGGCCGCTGCGGCGGTCTCCCCGTGCATCACGTAGATCTCGGTGGTCGGGGTGCCGAGGGTAAAGGCGTTGTGGTTGTTCGCCGTCGGGCCGCCCATCACGTAGTGGGCCGCCGCCGTCCCCTTCCGCAGGACGACGAGCATGTGGGGGATGCCCGTCTGCTCGATCGAGTAGATGAGCGACTGCCCGAGGCCCAGGAGCTCCGCCTTCTCCGCCACGTCGCCGACGTCGATGCCGGTCGTGTCCTGAAACCAGACGATCGGGATCCGATCGCGGCCGCAGAGGGTGACGAATTCGTTCATCTTGACGAGGCCCTGGCGGTAGAGCTTGCCCCCGATGCCGGGGTAGTCGGCGTACTCCGGATAGTCGCCCCCGAGGAAGCCCTGCTGGTTGCCGATGGCGCCGCAGAGGAACCCGTCCACCTTCACCAGCCCGCAGTAGATCTCCCGGCCGTACTTCGGCCGAAACTCCAGGTGCTCGCTGCTGTCCACCAGGCGCGCGAGCACGTCCGCGAAGGCGTAGGTGCGCTTTTGGTTGAAGGGGACGACCCGTTCGATTTCATCCGGGGAGAGCCGGGGAGGCTTCGGCTCGGCGACGCGGAAGAAGACGGGATCGTACGCCGGCAGCCCGCGCATGTACTCCTTGATCCCGTCGAGCACCCCTTGCTCGGTGTTCGAGACGTACCGGAAGAACCCTGTGCCCTCGCCGTGGATCTCGACCCGGCCGGGGGGCACCTCCCGGAAGGCGCGCGTCGCCTCGATGAGGGTCTCGCAGCTCTCCTCGTCGAAGGCCCCCTTGGGGCTCATGCCGCTGACGATCCCGCCGCCCCCGACGGCCATGTTCGCGTCCTTGTGGGCGAAGAGGACCGTGGGGCTGATGCTGTGGTACCCGCCCCCGGCGGGGTTCGTCCCGTAGATCGCCGCAAGGATCGGGATGCCCAGCGCCTGGAGCTCCGCGTGGCGAAAGAAGGTCGCGCCCCCGCTCCGGCGGCCGGCGTAGACGAGATGTTGGTCGGGCAGCTTCACGCCGCTGCAGTTCACGAGCCAGACGAGAGGGACGTTCAACCGCTTCGCGAGATCGGTCGCCCGGTGGATGTTCTCCGCCTGGCCGGCGATCCACGCGCCGGCGAGCACCGTGTTGTCGAACCCGATGACCACGGCCCAACGCCCGCTGATCTTTGCGAGCCCGTCGATCACCCCGGTCGTCCCCTCTTCATTGTCGAGGGGATTGTAGAGGGTGTGAAGCGGACTCCACGTCCCCGGGTCCGCCAGGTACTCGATCCGCTGCCAGACGGTGAGGCTCCCCCGCTCGTTGATCTTCTGCTCCGGCAACCCGGCGCTTCGAACCTTCTGCGCCTCCTCGGCCAGCGCCTTCTCCACCTCGCGAATCCGCTCGAGGCTCTCCGCCGACTCGGCGAGCTGGCGCTCGGTCAACGCACGTCCGAACTCGGGCATCTTTTCGAAGTACGGCCTCACGATCCTCGTCCTCCTCGAGAACTTGTCTGGCAGTGTCTGGCGAGGCGCCAGCGATCTCGAGCCCAGGCCCGCGGCTGCCCCGCACCCGCGACGGCGCCGCTACTGCTGGAGCTCCGGCAGGTTACGGAAATGCTCGAGCGCCGCGAGGTTGGCCAGGGCGTCCTTGTTCTTCACTTCCTGCCCATGGACGATCTTCGTTACCGCCAGCTCCACGAGCTTCCCGTTGATCGTCTTCGGGATATCGGGGACCTGGATGATCTTCGCCGGCACGTGGCGCGGCGTCGTGTTGGTCCGGATCTGGTCCTTGAGCCGCTTTGTGAGAGGCTCGTCCAGCGTGAGGCCGTCGCGCAGCCGCACGAAGAGCACGATCCGCACGTCGTCCTGCCAGGTCTGGCCGATGACCATCGACTCGACGACTTCCTCCAGCGCTTCGACCTGCCGATAGATCTCGGCCGTTCCGATGCGCACCCCTCCGGGGTTAAGGGTGGCGTCGGAGCGCCCGTAGACGATCACCCCGCCCTGCTCGGTGATCTCGATGTAGTCCCCATGGCGCCACACCCCGGGATACTCCCGAAAGTAGGCGTCCAGGTACTTCTCGTTGCCCGGGTCCTTCCAGAAGTAGATGGGCATGGAGGGAAAGGGTGCCGTGCAGACGAGCTCGCCCTTGCGTCCCACGACGGGCTCTCCGTCGTCGTCCCACGCCTCGACCTTCATCCCGAGCCCCCGCTTCTGGATTTCGCCGGCGTAAACGGGGTCGATGGGCGACCCCAGCATGAAGCAGCTGATGATGTCCGTGCCGCCGGAGATCGAGGCGAGCTGGACGTCCTGCTTGACCTCTCGATAAACCCAACGGAAGCCGTCCTCTGACAGGGGCGAGCCCGTCGAGCAGACGGTCCGCAGCGCCGAAAGGTCGTAATCGGCCCCAGGGTGGATCTCGCCCTTCTCGCACATGCTCAGGTACTTGGCGCTCGTGCCGAAGACGGTCACCTGGAGGTCCTGGGCCATCTTCCAGAGGACGTTCATGTCCGGGTAGCCGGGGTTGCCGTCGAAGAGCACCACCTCGGCCCCGACCATCAACGAGCTCACCAGCCAGTTCCACATCATCCAGCCGCAGGTGGTGAAGTAGAAGATGGTGTCCTCGCTCTTGAGGTCGGTGTGCAGGAGGAGCTCCTTGGCGTGTTGGAGCAGAGTCCCTCCGGCCCCGTGGACGATGCACTTCGGGACCCCGGTCGTCCCGGACGAGTACATGATGTAGAGGGGGTGGTCGAAGGGGAGCTGGGCGAAGGCGATCTCCTCCGCGCCATTATCCAGCGCGTCGGACCAGAGAACGGACCGGGGGACCCCCGAGAGCTCCGGCCGGTCGGAGACGAACGGCACAACCACGACCCTCTCGACGGACCGGATCTCCTCGGCCACTTCTTTGACGCGCCGCAGAGAGTCAAAGCTCTTCCCGCCGTACAGGTAGCCGTCCGCCGTGACGAGGACCTTGGGCTCGATCTGGCCGAAGCGGTCCATCACGCCCTTGAAGCCGAAGTCCGGGCTACAGGAGGACCAGACGGCGCCGCGGCTCGTGGCCGCCAGCATGGCCACGACCGTCTCGATGCAGTTCGGCATGAACCCCGCCACTCGGTCCCCGGCCTGGACGCCCTGATCGCTGAGGAAACGGGCGAAGCGGGCGACCTGCCGGTAGAGCTCGGCATAGCTGACGCGGCCGGCCACCGAGCCGCCCTCCTGGACGAACGTCAGCGCGACCCGCTCATCGCGCCGGCGCAGCAGGTTCTCGGCGAAATTCAGCCGCGCGCCGTCGAACCAGAGCCCCCCCGGCATCTTCGGTTCCCTGAGCACCGACTGAGGGAGCGCCGAGGAACGAATGTCGGCGAACTGCCAGACCGCCTCCCAGAACTCCGGAATCTCCGAGATCGACCACCGGTAAAGATCGTTGTAGCCGCGGACATGCAGCCGCCGCTCGCGGTTGACGAACCGGATGAAATCGCTCAGGTTGGCGAGCGCAGCACGTTCCTCTGAAGGCTTCCACAGCAACTCAGCCACAGCTCTCCTCCCACTGATATTTGTGTTCCCGGTGAGGTCGAAGCAGAGGGCCATCGCTGCAAACCTGCGGGCAGGTCAGAGTGACGGGTTCCGCCTATGGAGCGCTCAACGTTGACGTTAACGAGACCAAGCAGCAGAGACAACGGCCTCCGGGCCGGGGAGCCTGGCTCATGACTGCGTGGAGCGAACCATCTCGTGGTCGGCGAAAAGTCAAATCCCGATCCCATCGGCCGACGCCCGATCCAGACCCCGACAATGGTCCCAGGTCCCGAAGGGGCCGCGAGGCTACGCTCGTTCGAGGCGCGACCGAAGGAGCCCTGAGCAGAGGGCCTTGGGAAGCGAACCGCCGTCTCCAAGCTCCGTGCCACGGGTCCTAGGAAGACGGAAAGCGGCCACACGCTCCCCCGGATCACGTTAACGTAAAGGTATATGAGCGGCGGCGGGCGCGTCAACCTGAAATCTCACGAGGTGCGGTGGCGAGTGAGGCAAAAGACGGTCCTGCAGGGTTGTCGCCAGGAGCCCGCTTGACAGGGCTATCATCGGCACACTAGCGTATCGTTCGCGTGAACGGTAATTCTTGCTGGTGGACGACCATGACCGAAGAACAGACCTGGAGTATCAGCCAGCTCGCCAAGGAGTTCGGCGTCACGACTCGGAGCATCCGGTTCTACGAGGAGAAGGGATTGATCACGCCTCGCCGCACCGAGGGCGAGTATCGTCTGTTCGGCAAGCGCGAACGCACCCGCCTGAAGCTGATCCTCAGGGGCAAACGGTTCGGCCTGACTCTGGACGAGATCTCCGACATCCTGGGGCTCGGCTCAACAGACATGGACGAGATCGACAAGGTCCGCAAGGCGCTCACCTCCTTCGAACGGATCCTAGACGACCTGGTGGAGCGCAAGCGCGAGATCGAGGCGATGGAGCGGGACCTGCTCCAGTATATGGGGGGAATGCGGACCCGACTCGCCCAGCTTGAGGCGAGGGGGGAGAAGGACGAAACCGCGGAGGACCAGAAGTACTGAAAGTCCCGGCGGGCATCCCGCAAGCGTCGCCCCGCCGGCTGCGTAGACCGTGTCGGCCCCGTAGGCGATCGCGGAGCCGGGGTGACAAGGAAGGCGCCTGTTGACCACCGGGCGTCCTCGTGCAACACTGGACTCGTGTAGCACGAGGAGGAGCATGACGAACCTGACCATTACCGTCGACGAGAGCGTACTCCAGCGAGCCCGCATCCGAGCCTTGGAACAGGGCACCTCGGTGAACGCCGTGCTCCGCGAGTTGCTGGAGGGGTATGCGAACGCCCGGCAGGAACAGGTCGAGGCGCTCGAAGACCTGCTGGCGCTCTCCCAGGCCGCGACGTCCCGAGGCTCCGGAGCCCGGTGGACGCGGGACGAACTCCACGAGAGGTGACGTGAAGACGTTCTTCGACACGAACGTGCTCGTCTACCTCTTTGACGCGGGGCAGCCGGCGAAGCAGAAGCGAGCCCGGGAACTCCTGGACGAAGAGGTCAGGGCGGGCCGCGCCCTCTTCAGCACACAAGTTCTCCAAGAGTTCTACGTCGCGGTCACGCGCAAGCTCGCGACCCCGCTCGACCCTGAGAGCGCGTACCGCGCCGTAGTCGACTTCTCGGCGCTGCCCCTCGTCCAGGTCGACCGACCGCTCATCCTCTCGTCCATCCTCCGGTGCCGGCGCGACACGGTCTCCTTCTGGGATGCGCTCGTCGTCCAGGCGGCCATCGCCGGGCGCGCGAACGTCCTCTACTCGGAGGACCTGCAGGACGGGAGGGAGTTCGAAACGGTTCGCATCCGGAACCCCTTCGCCGAGGTGCCCGTTTCGTAGCCCCATGGCCGCTCCGGAGCCGACGGCGAGCGACCCAGCCGTAGAACCGGCCCGCCTTCAGGTCTGTGCTCTGCATCGCCGGCTCGTCAGGATCTACCGTTTTGGATGCCCGACCGGGACTCTCTGGCGCCCATGTCGGATGACTGCGGTCTGTATAGAGGGAGGGCCGGAAGGCGGTGCAGAAGGGCTGGATCGACTTCTGGAACGCTCTCCGAGGCGGCCTCCCAAAATGGTCCCTTCAGGAAAACCGCGTCCGAGTCGCGGTGGGGCGGGTTGCAGGCCCCAGCTCCGGAGCCCTTGAAGGGTCACGTTGCTGGCGCTAAACTCAGACCTATTAACAGGTCTTTCAGGAGGCGCCATGCGAACGAAGTTCTCGGAAGACGTTATTCCCCTCACCGACATGAAGGCGAACCCGGGCAGAGTCGTCAAGCATGCGGCGAACGCCCACAGACCCGTTCTGCTGACCAGCCGGGGCCGAGCCGTAGCGGTCATTCAGTCAGTGGTCGACTACGAGAAGGCGGAGGAAGAGCGGGCTTTCATGCGCGCGGTCGTGGAGGGCCTTGCCGATCTTGATGAGGGACGAGAGGTCTCGTTCAAGGAGGCGAAGGCGCGACTCGGTGTGAAGTAGGTCATGGCAACAGTGGTCCTTCGGTTCTCTGAGTCCGCCGTTCACGACCTTGAGGGCATCAAGAGCTGGTACGAGGACCTGGGTGTCCCCGAAGTTGGAGATCGGTTCGTCTCCGAGATCTTCGATCGGTTGGAAGCCCTGCTGACGCACCCCGACATTGGTCGAATGGTGCCCGAGTTCGGCCAGCCATTCCTCCGGGAGTTGATCCACCCCCCGTTCCGCATCGTTTACCGCCGCGAGCCACAGTGCGTTCGGGTGGTGCGTGTTTGGCGAAGCGAACGCTTACTAAAACTACCTCCAAAAGGTTGAGTTGCCCTCTCTCCACGTCGCTGTAGCCGACTTCTCGGCGCTGCCCCCGTCCAGGTCGACCGACCGCTTACCGTCCCGCAAACACCCATTTCGTCCGACCGGGAGACTCCACTCGGCATGGCGGCCCACCAGCGGCCTTCGGGCGCATCGTCGGTCAAGAGAGACTGACGACGACGAGCCCGGAATCGGCTCGTTGCCCTCGTTCAAGACGTCCGACCGTTCATTGACGCGGATGCCGCCCATGGTCGTGAGGAAGTTCGCGTGGGTTCGGCGGTCTCAATACGCCCCGATTCGCGAGCCGCATCTATCATCGCCCTGAGGTTCTCAGGCTTCGCTTGGTCGTGGAGATCTGGGGCCAGATCTTCGTGACTGTGAACAAGCTGGGGTCTCTGAGGAACTCATCGTACTCGGAGGCCTTCAGGGTCTCGCCTCCGGTGAATTGAAAGGGTTCGTCGTCCCTGAGCGTCCCGCCTGGCCACTTGAATTGGTCCAACCCGAGGATCTCCCAGAACTTCGAAGACATCAGGGCTGACTGGACGGCGCCGTCGAAATCGAGGGAGAGCGTGAGCCCTTTGGCAGCCGCGCAGAACCGCGCGTAGTCGCGCCACGGCCCTTCGGGCCTCGCGATGACGGCCGGAAAGAAAGCTGACTTGGGCGTCATTGCGAGCGCAGCGAAGCAAATCCAGTCGCTCGCCTGGCACCCGCCC
>JACRCS010000285.1 GCA_016218905.1 Deltaproteobacteria bacterium | reverse complement strand
TCGCGGGGCGCGCCGACCTCTCGGCCGCGCGCGATGCGACCCTGATCTCCGAAAGCCGCAGGCGGCTGGCGATCGACTCCTTCGGTCCGCGCCTCGCGCTCGAGGGGAACGTCTTCTGGAACCGGGCGCCCTCGGTGAGCGGCACGCTCGAGACCCACGAGGTCGCTCTGACCCTGCGGTTGCCGATGTTCGACGGTCTGGGGCGCGTCCTCGCGGTGCGCGAGGCGGACGCGAACCTGGCGTCGGCCCGCGAGCGCGAGCGAGGCAAGGAGCTGGAGGTCGCCGCGCAGGTCGTTGCGGCCCGGGGCCGCCTGGAGGCGGCGCGCGCCCAGCTGGCGGCCGGCAGGGCGCAGCGGGAGCTGGGGCGCGAAGTCGCCCGCGTCGAGCGGCTGGGGCTCGACCAGGGAACCGGCAAGGTGGAGAACTACCTGACGGCCCGGTCTCAGGAACTTCAGGGAGAGACCTCCTACTGGCGGGCTCTCTATGCCCTCCTCTGCCACCCTCGGATCGGAGCCTGGGGTCCTCACGTTCGGCTCGGGCCGCAACCCGCAGCAGGCGTTCGTGACGGTCCACCTCGTCGACCGCTTCCACAGGAAGGAATCCCTGTGGGACGTGGAGCGCTCGGTCCTCGAGAAGCTCCGCACCATTCCCGGCATCCGGTTCCCGGCGGCGTTCGACTACGGGGCCACGCCCCTCTCCACCATTCGGTCGACCGTGGACCTCATGATTTCCGGCCCCGACCCGAAGGTCCTCGCCTCCGTCTCGGAGGATGTGGCGAACCGGCTGCGGACCGTCGGCGGCCTGACGTCCGTCGTACCGACGTGGACGCTCGACCGCGTCGAAGTCCGCTTCCTCCCAGACGCCGAGCAGCTCTCCTTCTACGGCCTCGACGCGGCCGCGGTGGCGGCGCAGGTCAGCGCCCAGGTCAAGGGGGTCCCGGCCACGCCCTTCCGCGTTCCGCAGCAGGACTCCTACCCCATCCTGGTCCAGTCTCGGGCAGACCGTCGCGGCACGCCGGAGGACCTCGCGACGCTCCCGGTCCTCACGCCGCGCGGCAACGTGCCGCTCTCCTCGCTCGGCCGACCCCTGGTCCCGGCTTTCCGCTCGTTCCTCCACCCGCTGACGATCATGGTGGCGATCCCGCTCGGGGTCGTCGGAGCCGTCTGGGCGCTCCTCCTGACCGGGAAGCACCAGTGCATGCCGTCGTTCATGGGGATGATCCTGCTCGCCGGGATCGTCGTGAAGAACAGCATCCTCCTCATCGACTTCATCGAGGAAGCGCGCGGGCGCGGTGCGAGCCTGCACGACGCCCTGATGGAGTCCGTCCGCGTGAGGACGCGGCCGATCCTGATGACCGCCGCGGCGACCGCGGTCGGGATGCTCCCGATCGCCCTCGAGTGGGCGATCGGCCTCGAGCGCTTGAGCCCGCTGGCCGTGGTCGCGATCGGGGGACTGACTGTCTCTACTTTCCTCACCCTGATCTACGTCCCCGTCTTCTACGACCTGTTCGAAACGATGGGACAGGGACTGCGCAGGACCCGTCCTGGCGCGCAGGCTTGACGGTCCGGAGGACGACATCAATACTTCTGGATTGAACGAAGTGACCTGCCGGCACTCCCCCCTTCGTTCCCGGCACCGTGTCTCGAAGGTCTCCGGGGGGAGGGCCCGTACGCGGAGCGCACGGACGGCGTGAGAGAAGGAAGGTAAAAGGACCAGCCCATGTGGATCGTCAGGCTCGCCCTCAACCGGCCGTACACGTTCGTCGTGGCGGCGCTCCTCCTTCTCCTCCTGACGCCGCTCGTCCTCCTCCGGATGCCGACGGACATCTTCCCGTCGATCGACATCCCGGTCGTCAGCGTCATCTGGCTCTACAACGGCCTCAGCGCGCAAGAGATCGAGCAGCGGATCGTCTACAACCACGAACGGATGATCAGCTCCACCGTCGACGGCGTGGAGCACACGGAGTCGACGTCGTACAGCGGAGCGGGGGTCATCAAGGTCTACCTCCACCCGGGCGGCTCGGTCGAGGGAGGCGTCGCGCAGATCACCGCGAGCGCTCAGGCGATCCTGCGCCGGCTCCCGGCCGGGCAGGCACCACCGATCATCATCCGGTACAACGCCTCGACGGTCCCCATCCTCCAGTACAGCCTCTCGAGCCGGAGCCTTTCCGAGCAGGAGCTCCAGGACCTCGCCTTCAACCAGGTCCGGATCGGCCTCGCGAACGTGAAGGGCTCTTCGGTCCCGTATCCCTACGGGGGAAAGGCCCGGATCGTCTCCGTCGACCTCGACCTCGCGGCGCTCAAGGCGAAGCGATTCGCGCCGCTCGACGTCGTGAACGCGATCAACGCGCAGAACTTCATCCTGCCGAGCGGGACCGCGCGGATCGGCCCGACGGAGTACGACGTCGCTTTCAACAGCAGCCCGGAGGTCCTCGAGCAGCTGAACGACCTGCCGCTCCGGACCGTCGACGGCGCGGTGATCCGGGTCCGGGACGTCGCCCACGTCCACGACGGGGCGGAGCCGCAGCAGAACGTCGTCCGCCTCGATGGCGTTCGCGGGGTCCTGCTGACGATCCTCAAGAACGGCACGGCGTCGACGCTCGACGTCGTCCGCGGCGTCAAGGCGTCGATGCCCCGAATCCTCGCGGACCTTCCTCCGGAGCTCGAGGTCCGGGAGTTCGCCGACCAGTCACTCTTCGTACGGGCCGCCATCGGCAGCGTGGTGAAAGAAGGGGTGATCGCCGCGGCGCTGACGGCGGCGATGATCCTCCTCTTCCTCGGGTCGTGGCGGAGCACGCTCATCATCGCGCTCTCGATCCCGCTCTCCGTCCTCTCGTCGATCGTCCTTCTCCACGCGCTGGGGGAGACGATCAACCTGATGACGCTGGGCGGGCTCGCCCTCGCGGTGGGAATCCTCGTCGACGACGCGACCGTGACGATCGAGAACATCCACCGCCAGATGGCCCTCGGCAAGCCGACGCCCCGGGCGATCCTGGACGGCGCCGAGGAGATCGCGCTGCCGGCCTTCGTCGGCTCCCTCTGTATCGTGATCGTCTTCGTCCCGATGTTCTTCCTGACGGGAACGGCGCGGTATCTCTTCGTCCCCCTCGCCGAGGCGGTCGTCTTCGCCGTCCTCGCGAGCTACGCCCTCTCGCGGACGCTCGTCCCGACGCTCGTCCTCTGGCTCTACCGCGGCGAGGCTCACGCCGGGGACGCACCGGCTCCGGACAGGGCCCGTCCGTGGGTGCGACCCTTCGCTGCCGTCCACTCGGCTTTCGAGCGGGGCTTCGTCCGCCTGCGCGAGTCCTACGGACGAGCGCTGGCCGGCGTCCTGGCGCACCGCGCCGCGGCGGTCGGCGTGTTCCTCGCGTTCTGCGCGGCGACGGCGCTTCTCCTTCCGTTCCTCGGCCAGGACTTCTTCCCCGCGGTCGACACCGGCGCCCTTCGGCTCCACCTGAGGGCCCGGACCGGCACCCGGATCGAGGAGACGGCGCGATTGACCGACGAGGTGGAGAAGGTGATCCGCCAGGAGATCCCGGCCGGAGAGATCGCGGGGATCCTCGACAACATCGGCATTCCGAGCGGAGGCATCCCGCTCACCTACATCGACAGCGGACTCGTCGGCACCGGCGACGCCGACATTCTGGTTTCCCTGAAGCCGGGGCACGCTCCGACGGACGGTTATGCCCGGCGGCTTCGAAAGCGCCTCGCCCGCGAGTTTCCGGGGACGACCTTCTACCAGCTCCCCGCCGACATCGTCAGCCAGACGCTCAACTTCGGCCTTCCCGCGCCGATCGACGTGCAGCTGACGGGCCGTGACCAGGCGAAGCTCCGCGCGGTAGCCCAGCGCTTCGCGGAAAAGGCCCGGCGCGTGGACGGCGTCGTCGACGTGCGCGTGCAGCAGCCGGCCGACCTTCCGCGGCTGAAGGTGGAGGTCGACCGGACGAAGGCTTCGGGAATGGGCCTCACGGCCCGCGACGTGGCGAATTCCCTGCTCCTCGGCCTGAGCGGGAGCAGCCAGGCGCAACCCTCCTATTGGCTCAACCCGAAGAACGGCGTCCAGTACCTCGTCAACGTTCGCGTCCCCCAGACGCGGATCGAGTCGCTCGAGGACATCGCGTCGATCCCGGCCGGAACGAGCCGGCCCGGCGAGGGCGACGTCCCGCTGCTCGGGAACCTCGCGTCCATCCGGCGGGCGGCGGGAGCGCCCGTCGCCACCCACCGGGACATCCAGCCCGTCGTCGACGTCTTCGGCGGCGTCGCCGGGCGCGACCTCGGCGGCGTCCTCGCCGACCTGCGGCCTCTCATCGCGCAGGCCGAGAAGGAGCTTCCGCCCGGCGCGTTCCTGACGCTTCGGGGCCAGGCCGAGACGATGCGGGCGAGCTATGCGGGCCTTGGCGTCGGCCTCCTGCTCGCGATGGCGCTCGTCTACCTCCTGCTCGTCGTCAACTTCCAGAGCTGGACCGATCCGTTCATCATCGTCTCCGCTCTTCCGGCGGCGCTGGCGGGAGTCGTCTGGGGTCTCTATGTCACGTTCACGGCGCTGAGTGTTCCGGCCCTAATGGGGGCGATCATGAGCCTCGGCGTCGCCACCGCGAACTCGGTCCTCGTCGTCAGCTTCGTGCGGAGCAACCTCGAGGCCGGCCTCGACCCGATCAAAGCAGCCTGGGAAGCGGGGACCGGGCGTCTGCGCCCCGTCCTGATGACCGCGCTCGCGATGATCATCGGGATGATCCCGCTCGCCCTCGGGGTGGGGGAGGGGGGCGAGCAGAACGCACCTCTCGGACGCGCCGTCATCGGGGGCCTCGTCCTCGCCACGCTCGCCACTCTCCTTTTCGTGCCGGTCGTCTTCGCCGCTCTCAGGAGCCGCTTTCACGGCGCCCGCTCCACCCGTCTCGAAACCGAACCCTCCAGCGCCCCCGCGAGCTGAGGAGCCCCATGAACCAGACGCCTGATCCCGATCCTCCCGTCCCTGCGCAGAGTGACGCGGCTCCTCGCGGAGCCCGTCGCGCCGGTTGGCTCTTCGCCCTCGTCGCCCTCGTGATCCTCGCC
>JACRCS010000284.1 GCA_016218905.1 Deltaproteobacteria bacterium | reverse complement strand
CGAAGATGGACGGCGACGCGCGGGGCGGTGCCGCCCTGTCCATCCAGGCGGTGACCCGGCGGCCGGTCAAGCTCGTGGGCACGGGAGAGAAGCTCGACGCCCTCGAGGTCTTTCATCCGGAGCGCATGGCTTCGCGCATTCTGGGGATGGGCGACGTCCTCAGCCTCATCGAAAAGGCCGAGCGGGCGGTCGACCAGGACCAGGCTGCGGAGCTCCAGGAGAAGCTCCGGAAGAACGTCTTCGGCCTCGACGATTTTCGCGATCAGCTGAAGATGATTCGGAAGCTCGGAAGCGTTCAGGACCTCCTGAGCATGATTCCGGGTGCAGGCGGTCTGAAGGGTGCCGCGCCCGACGAGAAGGAGCTGGGCCGCGTGGTGGCCATCATCGACAGCATGACGGTCGAAGAGCGACGCCGGCCCGAGATCCTCAACGCGAGTCGGCGGCGGAGGATCGCCGTCGGCAGCGGGACGCGCGTAGAGGACATCAACCGGCTCATGAAGCGTTTTCAGGAAGCCCGAGCGATGCTTAAGAAGATGAACCAGCTCGGCCTCGCAGGGGGCGGAAAGATGGGCAAGCTCGGCAAGCTTCTCGGCAAGGGCATGGCGGGAAGACTCCCTTTCATGCGCTGAAACCCGTTTCTCGCTACACTTTTTCCGATCCTGTTCCTCGTTAGGAGACGTCATGGCAGTAAAGATCCGACTCGCGCGCCACGGGGCCAAGAAGAAGCCCTACTACCGTATCGTTGCGGCTCCCTCGGAGTCGGCGCGGGACGGCCGCTTTCTGGAGATCCTGGGGACCTACAATCCTCTGACGCAGCCGGCGGAGGTCCAGCTGAAAGAGGACCGGGTGCTCGACTGGCTCTCGAAGGGCGCTCAGCCCACGGACACCGTGAAGAGTCTGCTCCGGAAGAGCGGCGTCTGGTCGAAGGCCCGGGCCTCCGAGTAGCTTCGCTCCCGACCTCCGCTCGAGGTCCGGACGGACTTTCCAGTGTCCAAGCAGCGGTTCGTCGCGATCGGGAGGATCGGGAGGCCCCAGGGTATCAAGGGGGATGTCCGGATCAGCTCGGGGGGGGACGTCTCGCGGGGGCTCGAAGGGTACACGCGGTTCTTCGTCGGACGTCCCGGCGTGGGCCCCGACGTGGAGGAACCCCGCCCCATTGAGATCGAGAGGCATCGGCCCCAGGGCCGTTTCCTCGTGGTGAAGTTCGCCGGCCTCGGGACACCCGAAGAGGCGCGAACGCTCCTCCACTGGGTGCTCTACGTAGACCGGCGGGAGATGCCGCCTGTAGCGGAAGACGAGTACTACTACGCCGACCTGCTCGGATGCCGCGTGATCGACGAAGCCGGGGAGGAGCTCGGGCGGGTGGCGGACGTATTCGGGACCGCTGCGCACGACGTGCTGGTGGTCGCTTCTCCCGACGGAGAGTGGATGATCCCCGTCGTCTCGGAGCACGTTGTAAGCTGGGACTTCGAGACGGGCGAGGTGCACGTTCGGCGCGTCGGAGGGCTTCGGGGGTGAAGTTCGTGGTGATCACCCTCTTCCCCGAGTACTTCAAGAGCCCGCTCGGGGTGGGCGTGCTCGGAAGAGCCATCGAAGCGGGTATCATCCAGGTGGAAGTCGTCGATCTCCGGGCCTTCGGAGAGGGCCGTCACCGCATCACCGACGACTACCCCTTCGGCGGCGGCGCGGGAATGGTGATGAAGCCGGGGCCGGTCGTCGAAGCGATCGAGAGCATTCGGGAGCGGGAACCCGGCTGCCGGGTGGTGCTCCTCACGCCCCAGGGCGACCCTTTTCGGCAGCCCGCGGCGCGAGAGGTGGCTTCCTCGGCGGGTTGTGTCGCGGTCGTTTGCGGGCGCTACGAGGGCTTCGACGAACGGATCCGGGCGTACTGCGATGCGGAGCTCTCCATCGGAGACTTCGTGCTGATGGGAGGGGAGGCGGCCGCCCTCGCCTTCATCGAGGCGTCGGCGAGGCTCGTGCCGGGCGTCCTCGGCGCGGCCGAATCGCCTGAGGAGGAGAGCCTCTCCGAGGAGCTCCTCGAGTACCCGCAGTACACGCGGCCCCGGGAGTTCCGCGGAGCCGAGGTGCCTGAGGTCCTGGTCTCGGGAAACCACGCCGAGATTCGAGCCTGGCGGCGGCGGCAGGCCCTGCTGCGTACGGCGCGCCGCCGTCCGGATCTGCTGAGGAGCGCTCCCCTCTCGGAAGAGGAGCGAGCCTGGCTGGAAGGTGCCTTGCGCGGGGACGGTCTCGCCGCGTGAGGGAGGCCACGTACCTCGCCCTCGTCCATCACCCGACCGTGGATCGGGAAGGACGGATTCTCGCGACGGCCGTCACCACCCTGGACCTCCACGACTTCGCGCGACTGGCGCGGACGTACGGCCTGGGCGGAGTGTACGCGACGACTCCCCTGGAGGGGCAGCGGGCTCTCGCCGCGCGGCTGATGGATCATTGGGTGCGGGGGTACGGAGGAGAGATGAATCCCTGCCGGAGGGAAGCTCTGGCGGGATTGAGCCTCTGCGCCAGCCTGGCGGATGCGGTTCGCGAGCTCACGGAGCGCTGGGGGAACGAGGCGCTGCTCATCGGGACCAGTGCCCGCCCGGGGGCCGGTCGGGTCACGTTCCGCGAGGCGAAAGAGCGGCTGTCGGCGTGGAGGGGCCCCGCGCTGCTCGTCTTCGGAACGGGCTGGGGCCTGGCTCCGGAAGTTCTCGAGGCCTGCGCTTCGGTGTTGGAGCCGATCGGCGGTTATGGGCCGTACAATCATCTCTCGGTGCGCTCGGCTGCTTCCATCGCAGTCGACCGGCTCTTCGGGTGAGATCCCGCGCGTCGCGTCGCGGCGTCGCGGAGCCTACAAGGGACATGGCTGCCGGAGTCGCGAAGGTGCGCGAGGAGCAGCTGGAGTTTGGACCAGAAGGATAGGAGGCGTTCATGAATGCGTTAGAGATGCTCGAGCGGGAACAGATGCGGATGGATCTCCCCTACCTCCGATCGGGGGACAAGATTCGCGTCCACTACCGGATCCGCGAAGGAGACAAGGTCCGCATCCAGGTATACGAGGGTGTCCTCATCGGTCAGCGGCGCGGGGGCATGGGTGCTTCCATCACCGTTCGGAAGATGAGCTTCGGGGTCGGGGTGGAGCGCGTCTTCCCCATCCACACGCCGATGATCGAGAAGATCGAGGTGATGACCCACAGCAAGGTCCGCCGCGGCAAGCTCTACTACTTGCGCGGGTTGAAGGGCAAGGCCGCACGCCTCAAGGAGCTCCGGTTCGCGTGAGGCAACCCGGCCGGGTCTTCAGCCCGGCCTTCCGCCTGGCCCGCGCCTCAATGACCGGCGCGGGACGGCACTGTCTTCCGAGCGCGCAACGCGGGCAACCCGTCCGGGCAGCCTTCGTGTCGCACTCCTTCCGGCGGGGTCACGCTGCGCCGGGACGCTGGGAGGGCCGAGGATGAACCGGCCCTCCAACCCTCTGGGAGCTGCCGGCGAAGAGCTCGCGGCCTCCCACATCCAGGCGCTCGGGTACCGTATCCTCGACCGGAACTATCGCTGTCCCGTAGGCGAGATCGACTGTATCGCCGTCCGCAAGGGGACGCTTGTCTTTATCGAGGTGAAGTCGCGCCGATCGGACGACTTCGGAGGTCCTCTGGAAGCGGTGGACCGCAGGAAGCGCCGGAAGATGACCCGCCTCGCCCAATATTACGCGCTGGAGAAGGGGCTCTCCCGCGTCCCTCAGCGCTTCGACGTCGTGGCCGTGTGGTTCGAGGGCGGAAGGCCGAGGATCGAAGTCTACGAAAATGCCTTCGATGCCGAGGAGTAGCGCCGCGCGCTGCTCTTCGCGTCTATCCCAACGAGAAGAATCATGGAAGCGAACCAACCCGCGCGAACCGCCCGGATCCCCGTAGCGATCGAAGAGGAAATGAAGCGCTCGTACCTCGATTACGCGATGAGCGTGATCATCGGGCGCGCCCTCCCCGACGTCCGCGACGGCCTGAAACCCGTGCATCGGCGCGTCCTCTACGCGATGCACGACCTGGGCAATCGGTGGGACAAGCCCTTCAAAAAGTCCGCTCGCGTGGTCGGTGACGTGATCGGTAAGTACCACCCTCACGGCGACGCGGCCGTGTACGACACCCTGGTCCGCATGGCTCAGGATTTCAGCCTGCGGTATCCGCTGGTGGACGGGCAGGGCAATTTCGGCTCCGTGGACGGCGACGCGCCCGCAGCCATGCGGTACACCGAGGCACGGATGGCGAGGCTCGCGGGGGAGCTTCTGGCCGACATCGACATGGAAACGGTCGACTTCGCGCCGAACTACGATGGCTCCCTGGAAGAGCCGATCGTGCTCCCCTGCCGGTTTCCGAATCTCCTCGCCAACGGGAGCTCGGGAATCGCGGTCGGGATGAGCACCAACATTCCGCCCCACAACCTGCGGGAACTCTGTCGGGCCCTCGTCCTCCTGGTGAAAAACCCGGACGCCTCGATCGACGAGATCATGGAGGTCCTTCCGGGCCCCGACTTCCCAACCGCCGGCTTCATCGACGGAGTCAAAGGAATCCGAGACGCCTACACGACGGGCAAAGGGTTGCTCCGAATTCGGGCTCGGGCCGAGGTGGAGCCGAATCCGCGGGCGGGGAAGGAGTCGATCATCGTGACGGAGCTTCCGTACACGGTGAACAAAGCGAGGCTCCTGGAGGAGATCGCAGAGCTCGTGAAGGACAAGAAGATCGAGGGGATCTCCGATCTTCGCGACGAATCGGACCGGGAGGGGATGCGCGTCGTCATCGAGGTGAAGAGGGGCGAGGACTCGCGTGTCGTCCTGAACCAGCTCTACAAACACACGCGCATGGGCGTCGCGTTCGGCGTCAACCTCCTGGCGATCGTCAACAACGAACCGAGAGTGCTGACGATCAAGGAGGCGCTGACGCACTTCATCGATCACCGGCACGAGGTGACGATCCGCAAGACACAGTTCCGGCTGCGCAAGGCCCGCGCCCGCGCGCATATCCTCGAGGGGTTCAAGGTCGCCCTGGACCACCTGGACGCGGTGATCGAGCTGATCCGCCGTTCGCCCTCCCCCGCGGCGGCGACAGAGGGCCTCATGAGGGACTTCGATCTGTCGGAGATCCAGGCCAAGGCGATCCTCGACCTGCGACTCCAGCGCCTCACCGGCATGGAGCGGGAGAAGATCCTGGAGGAGTTCCGGGAGGTGCTCCGGCTCATCGAGGAGCTCGAAGGCATCCTCGCCGACGACCGAAAGGTCTACGACATCCTGGTGCAGGATTTCGAAGAGATCGGCGAGAAGTACGGCGACGAACGGCGAACCGAGATCGTGCCCCAGTCGGAGGACTTCACCGCCGAGGATCTGATCGCCGAAGAGGAGATGGTCGTCACCATCTCCCACTCCGGTTACGTGAAGCGAAACCCCGTCTCTCTCTACCGGAGCCAGCGGCGGGGGGGGAAGGGGCGCCTGGGGATGAGCACGCGGGAGGAGGACTTCGTCGAGCACCTCTTCGTCGCGAGCACCCACACGTACATCCTCTTCTTCTCCGACCGGGGAAGGGTGTACTGGCTCAAGGTCCACGAGATTCCCCTGGCCGGGGCCGCCGCCCGAGGGAAGGCCATCGT
>JACRCS010000274.1 GCA_016218905.1 Deltaproteobacteria bacterium | reverse complement strand
GGCTCGGCCGCGGCCGCCGGGCCGGGCCCGACGGCGTGCCAGGCCGAGGGCGTGGGGACGTCGGGTCGGACGTAGTTCGGCCCCACCGTCGCGCAGCCCGCGAGGACGGCGATGGCGGGGACGAGGAGCGAGCGACGGATCTTCACGGTGGGTCCTTTCGAGGGCGTTCGAGGCGTTTGGTTTCGACAGGGGGAGTCTGCCGGAGGAGTGTGCAGGAAATGGGGAAGAAATGAGGAAAGCGGAGCGACGGGGCTCAGCGCGCAGAATCGGCGTCGGTCAGGGGGTGGATCGGCGCCTCATCCCGGGCGCGGCGCCGCCGCCCCACTCAACCCAGGGCCAGCGCAAACACGACGGCCTCTGCGACCTCGTCCATCTTCTCCGAAGAGAGCGTCGTTACGAGGGCGCCGAGCTTGGCTTTGGACACCGTCTGAAGGTGGTCGCAGTTGACGGCGCAGTCACGAGGCATGCCGTCGCCGCGCGACAGGAAGACCTCGCTCGGGATGTCGCGGACCGTGGTCGTGATCGGAGCGATCGTCACCCCTCCCAGGTACTCGAGGATGGAGTCGCGCGTCAGGATCAGGACGGGTCGGCGCTTATCTGGCTGGGCGAACCGGTACCACCGCACCTCGCCTCGCTTCACGCGTCACCCCAGTCTTGCTCGCCCTCCCACACGCCGAACTCCTCCGTGGTGGTGGGATGAGCCTCGTACCCTCGGCGGTGCCTCTCTTGGAGCAGCGCCTCGCGGTGCTTCCGGATGGCCGCTCGCAGCGCGTCACGTGCGAAGGAAGAGCGAGTGGTGCGAAGCTCGCTCACGACCCGATCGACCTCCTCCACCAGGTCCTCATCCAGCGTCATCTGTACCGTCTTCATGGTCCCCTCCCTCATCTGTGGACAGTTGTAGCTAGAATGATCCACGGTGAAGGGCGGGTCAAGTCACAGAGCGCCCCACGCAAAGCCCGGGGACAGGCGCGCGGTTTCACAGTCGAGCTTGTCGGGGAGAAGAGGATAAGTCAGTCGCCCGCCGGCTCGAAGCGGTACCCCACACCGTACACCGATTGGATGAAGGACTCGGCAGGGGATACCGCCTCGATCTTTCGCCTCAGCTTCTTCACATGGCTGTCGATGGTGCGGTCCGAGACGATGCGCTGGTCGGGGTAGATCCGGTCCATGAGCTGCTCTCGGCTGTACAGGCGACCGGGACTCGACGCCAGGAGGTGCAGGAGCTTGAACTCGACGGCCGTGAGGTCGAGGTCCCGGCCGTTCAGGGTCGCCCGGTAGGCGGCTTCGTCGAGGTGCAGGCCGGCGGCCTGAAGTGTCTGCCCCCCGGAGGCGCGGCGCAGCACGGCCTTCACCCGCGAGACGACCTCCCGGGGACTGAAGGGCTTGCAGACGTAGTCGTCGGCTCCCAGCTCCAGCCCGAGGAGCCGGTCGAGCTCTTCGATGCGGGCCGTGACCATGATGATCGGGACGCTCGAGAAGCCCCGGAGCTCGCGGCAGACGTCCAGGCCGTCCTTGCCCGGGAGCATGAGATCCAGGAGGAGGAGGTCCGGCCGGTGCTCCCGCACCCAGGCCACGACCTCCGTGCCGTTGGCCAGCCAGGTCGGTTGGAAGCCCGCGGCCTTCAGGTAGTCGGTCAGCACCGCCGCGAGCTTGGGCTCGTCTTCGACGACGAGGATCCTGGCGCCCATCAGCCGCCCCCGTCCGTGGGCAGGGTGACGCGGAGCTGTACGCCGCCCAGGCGCGACGAGTGCGCCTCGAGCGTGCCCGCGTGGGCCTCGGCGATGCTCTTGGCGATGGCGAGCCCGAGGCCGGCGCCTCCGGAGGCCCGGTTCCGGGAGGCGTCGACCCGGTAGAGGCGGTCGAAGAGCCTGGCCAGGTCACCCTCGCCGACGCCCGGCGCCGAGTCCTCGAAGTCCACCGTCGCGACCCCGTCCCTCGTCTCCAGGCTTACCACGAGCTGCCCTCCCGCGTCCGTGTACTTGAGCGAGTTGTCCAAGAGGTTCGTGAAGAGCTGCGCCAGGCGCTCGGGGTCCCCGAACACTCGAGGCCCTCCCTCGCGCGGCACGTCGGCCTCCAGCCGCAGGGACTTGCGGGTGAACTCCCCGCGGAAGCGGTCCAGGCAGTCGTCGAGGAGCTCCGCCAGATCCACGTCTTCCTTGCGATAGGTGAGCGCGCCGAGGTCGGAGAGGGAGAGCTGGTAGAGGTCGTCCACCAGGCGCGTGAGGCGAAGGACCTCGGCGTGCAGGGACCCGAGGGACTCCGGGCTCGACGCCCGGACCCCATCCAAGAGCGCCTCCACCTCGCCGCGCAGGATGGCCAGCGGGGTGCGCAGCTCGTGGGAGATGTCGGCCACCCACCGGCGGCGCAGCTCCTCGTTCTTCTCCAAGGTCAGCGCCAGGGCGTTGAAGTCCCGGGCGAGCTGCCCCAGCTCGTCCGAGGATGTCGCGGGGACGCGGGCCGCGTACTGGCCCGAGGCCAGGGTTCGGGTCGCCGCGGCAAGGCCCCGAATCGGCCTCACCAGGCGCCGCGCGAGGAGCAGAGAGAAGAGGCCCGCCACCAGCACCACCCCGGCGGCCGCCAGAGCCAGGACGAACTTCTGCTGGCTGAGGAAGTGAAGCTGCAGGGGGTCGAGGGCGCGGCCCGGCGGCACCATGCCCACGTACCCGACGATTCGGCCCTGCTCGAGAAGGGGCCGCAGCGTCGCCTCCTCCGCGCCCGTCGGCGGGCCGAGAAGCTGGGCCCTCGCGGCATCCAATACGAGGAGGCGCCGGTGGGGCGGCTCGATGCCCGGCGGGGGGGGCAGACCCGGACGCAGGTCCTGCGGCCCCCGCTCCTCGAAGTCCCCGCGGCGCGCGAGCACCAGCTCGGCGCCAGGTGTCATCAGGACGCGCACCCACTCCCGCGGGTCGTCCTTCAGAAACTCGAGGGTTCCCCTCTCGGCCCGGAGGCGCTCGAGCCTCTCCGCCACCTGCTCCACCGTGATCCGGTCCAGGGCGCCGAGGTACCGGAGGAAGCCCCGATGGAGGCTCCACTGCACGAGGAGGAGCAGGCACACGATCGCCAGGCAGGTGGCCGCCAGCATGGAGAGAAACAGTCGGTAGGTGATGCCGAGCCTCATGGAAGAACCCTCGCGAAACCGTTATGGATCACTGCCTTGCCCTAACAGGGTAATCGGCCGGCCAGGCTCGCTCAATCGAGCACACCCCTTTGATACCACGCGCCGACTCCCGTGAACACGGCCGGCGGCGCCCTCGGCCGCCTTTCCTCATTCCTTCCACATTTCTTCCCCATTCACCTGCCACTCTCGTGGTCACGAAGAAGGGAGCCCTCTTCGGGTTCCCCGTGAACCGCGAAAGGAAGACGACATGAACCGGAAGAACACGACACGAATGCTGGCACTGCTGGGCCTCGCGGCCCTCCTCGCCACGTCCTCCTGGGGTGCCGAGGGGC
>JACRCS010000280.1 GCA_016218905.1 Deltaproteobacteria bacterium | reverse complement strand
GGTTGGTGAAGATGAGGATCGCGACGCCGATCGACGAGGTCACGGCGAGGTCCTGGATGACTTGAATGCGGATGGCGAAGAGCACGAGGAAGCCCACGGCGTCGGCGAGGAGCGCGGTGAGGCCCGGGAGGAAGAGGCGCCGGAAGGTGTAGCGTGCCGCCACGACCTTGTGGGTGCCCCGCCCGATGTCCTGCATGATGCCATTCATCTTCTGGGAGCCGTGGCTCATCCCGATCGAGAAGATGAGGAACGGCACCAGGATCGAGTACGGGTCGAGCTCGTAGCCGAGGAAGGGCAAGAGTCCGAGCTGCCAGACCACCGCGATCAGCGAGCAGGCGACCATCAGGCCGGTGCTCCGCCAACAGCGGATGTAGAACTGCCGCAGTCCCGCGTCGATCAGGATGGCCGCGATGAAGAAGAGGAGGAACCAGCGAAGCGCCCCGATGAGGTCGCCGAGCACCTTGGCGAACCCGGTGATGCGGATCTTCACGGTCGGGCGCTGGTACTTCTCCCGCAGCTTCTCGAGGCTCTGCGAGAGCTTCCCGTAGTCGAGCGGCCGGCCGGTCGCGCTGTCCTTCGATAGGAGCGGCACGTAGACGATGCTCGACTTGCCGTTCATCGCCACGAGGGTGCCGATTTCGCCGGATCGCTCGACGTTTCGGCGCACTTGCGCCACGTTGTCGGGCGTGCCGGTGTAGTCGTTGGGGATCACGGGACCGGATTCGAAGCCCTCTTCCGTGACGCCCCGCCACTGAGTCGCCGGCGTCCACAGGGACTTCATGTAGGCCCGGTCCACGCCGGGCATCAGGAACACCTCGTCGCTGATCGTCTGCAGGGTGGCCAGGTACTCGGCGTCGTAGATGGAATCCTTGGTGGTCTCCACCGCGATCCGCACGGCGTTACCGAGCCCGCCCAGGTCGCTCTTGTGCTTGAGGTAGTTCGCGACGTAGGGGTGGTTCGCCGGGATCGTCTTCTCAAAGCTCGCGTTCAGCTCGAGGCCCGTCATGCTGTAACCGAGGATCAGCGTGATCGCGAGGCAGATCATCATGAAAAGGCCGCGGTGGTTGAAGAGCGCCCGCTCGACGAGGCTCCCGGAGCGCGGATCGAACTCCTCCAGGAGGCGCACGACGGGCTGATTCTCGAGGGAGCTCGTGCCTTTCATCGGAGGCCTCCCGCCCGGGTTCCGGGAACTATGCCGGTCAGGAGGATCTTGACCGCGCCGGCGTGGCCCACCGCCACGACGCTTCCGTCCTCCAACGGCGCCAAGCCGGCCACGGGCGGCAAGCGGCTGGGCAGAGAGCGCAGGCTTCGCCCCCCATCCCGACTCTCGAAGAGCATTCCTGCCTGATTCGCCAGGAGCAGAGTCCCGTCCGGGAGCGTCGCCGTCGCGCTGAAGGAGATGGGGACCGGGGCGTCGATTCTCGTGAAGGTCTTCCCCTGGTCCGTCGTCCGGTAGGCGTTGCCTCGCAGCCCGGCGAGCACAAGGTCACCCGAACGCGTGGCGGCCAGGTTGAAGTACGTGCCCCCGTAAGGCGTCGCCAGTCGCTGGAAGCTGTTGCCGCCGTCGCTCGAGCGCAGGAGGAGTCCCTGCTCCCCTGCCAGGTAGAGCGCCTTACCGACCGCGCCGATCGCGTAGAGGTGGAGCCCCTTCGGGTTGTCGACGCGATCGAGCCAGGACTTCCAGCTCTTCCCGCCGTCTTCCGTCCGGAAGATGAGGTTGTACGCGCCGACCACAAAGCCCGTTGTCTCGCTCTCGAAGTGGAGGGCGAGAAAGGGCTTGTCGGGCCCGTCGGCGACCAAGCGCTGCGCCTCGGCAAGGAGCTTCGGCGCTGCCGCGCCCGTGCGACGGTCAGCCTGCTTCGCCTCGGCTGTGTCGAGCGCGAGCTTCGCGGCCGCGGCGCCGTCGAGTTGGCGGCTCCAGGTCTCGCCTCCGTCCTCGGTATGGAGCACAACTCCGGCGTGTCCGACCGCCCAGCCCTTCCTGGCGGAGGGGAACTCGACGGCGGTGAGGGAGACGCTCGTGGGCACCTTGGCTTGACGCCACGTCTTGCCCGCGTCGTCGGAGAGGATCACGATCCCGCGCTCACCTACCGCGACCAGGCGTTTGCCTGCCGACGTCACGGCGAGCAGGACCGAGTGCGCTGCAGCCCTGGTCCTCACCGCGGGTCGATCGAGGGCATCGGTCACTCCGCTGGCCCAGGCCGGCCCCAGCGCGAGGCCGGCGAGCAGGGGCAGGGCGAGGGCGTTCTTCTTCATGCGGCGGAGGGTTCGGATCGGTCGAATACCGGTCATGGGGCTCTCCCTTGAAGACGGCGGGACGTCCGTCCCGCCTCGACTAACGGACCCCCTCGCCGGCCATCGCTTCCGGAGTAAAGACGGAATCGTTGTAGCGCGACATGATCTTGTACTGCTGATTCTTCACGTTGTAGAGATTGCCGGTGTACGATACGCCAGAAAGCAAGTCGTAGAAGCCGAACGGCGTTCCCCCCGCTACCGTCCCAGGCAGATCCGGCATGACAAACGTTTGTTGCCATACGCTCTTCCAGAGCCGACCGCTCGCATCCCATCGGTCGCCCAGGAGAACGGTCCACGTGTCCTCATCCACGTAGTAACGAGACTTGGGAGCCTGATGCCGACTGCCGCCTCGTAGCGTGGCTTCTACGACCCAAACCCGGTGGAGCTCCCACCGGAAGTAGTCCGGGCTCAGGTGACGCTCGTTGAAGACTTGATCTATGTTCTTAGGTTGAAAGAGCTTGTTGCCGTTGTACGGGACATACATCTCCTTCTTGCCGGCGAGCTTCCAGTCGAACCGGTCGATCCGGCCATACCACCCCTCCAAGTCGTCGAAGCCCGCTACCCCGGCAGCGGCCGGCGTGGGCGTATCGCAACACGCATTGGGAAGCTTCCGAACCCGGCGTTGGCCGGTGAGGTATACCCACGCCTCCGTCTTGTTCTCATCCAGGTGACTGCGCTGTAGGATGGACTCGCCCGCCCGAATGGGCGGCCCCGCGTTGATCAGCCGTACCATGACGTACTCACCGCTCTTCCATTTCTCCGGTGAGCCGTCTCTGAAGTAGTACGGCATGGCATAGTCCCCGACCGCATCCACGGTCATCACTCTCTGGCCCGCGGCGGTGATGAGGAACGACTGCATGTCCCACTGCCAGGATTCCCCCCGCCACCGTAACAGATGATTCCACATCACCTCCGCTCCGGACTTCGGGATCGGGAACGGAATCCCCCCGTACGCACCGGCCGGGACGTCGCCGGCCATCCTCGCGCGGAGGGCGTTCTTGTAGGTGTTTTCGTACACCCACTCGGGCGCCGCGGCGGTGCGGCGCGTCGCGTAGACGTCGAGCCGGTAGGTGTTCGGGTACTTCTTGAGGAGCGCTTTGGTGCCGTCCGTGAGCTTGTCGGCGTACTGGTCCATGTTCTTCGCCGTGATCGAGAAGAGCGGCTTCTCGTTGGCGAAGGGGTCCGGCCGGCGGCCGCCGTTCTTGAAGCCGGGGATCGGCGTCGTGTGGCCGCCCGTCCAGGCGGGGATCGTCCCCTCTCTGTTCCCGGCCTGCTCGGCGCCGAGGGGCG
>JACRCS010000273.1 GCA_016218905.1 Deltaproteobacteria bacterium | reverse complement strand
CCGAAGCGGCCCTCCGCCTCGATCCCATCAACGAAGAGCTGGTGCGCATTCTGTACGACATCCATGCCGCTCAGCGCGCGCCGGTAAAGGCCCGCAAGGTGCTGGAGGGCTACGCTGCGGCGCTCCGGGCCGAACGCTTCCCCGAGGCCGAGATCCAGGAGACCCTGGAGTCGTTCTGGTCCAAACCCTCGTGATCCGCTCGCAGATTCTCGTCTGGCCGACCCTCTGCGGCCCTACCTCCCAGATAAAAGCCCGGGCTCCTGCCCCAGCACGAAGGGAGAGCAAGGGGCTGTAGGAAAATTGTAGGAACTCCTCCGTATTCTGGCCGGGACGCACTGTAGCCGTGCTCGACCGGACCCTGTCTCACGGAGGAGAGCCTGCATCCGCCACATTCCCTCTCCATCCGTAACCGATCCGTACCCGTCCCCCCGGTATCGTCGGGCTGACCGAAGCCCCGGCGTTTAGGGGCGTTTAGGGGACACCGACCACGGCCAACCCGGTCGGCACGAGAGCAGGCGGCGCCAGCGCGAGCATCACACGGATGTCCAGACCTGACCTGGGGGAGACGTGTGCCAGAAGCCTCGAGTCCTCGTCGTAGCGGACCAGGAACTCATCCGGGAGATGATCGGGAGAGCGCTCGGGAGGGCGGGCTATTCCTGCCGTTGCGCCGAAGACGGCTTGGTGGCTCTGCAAGCCGCTCAGGAAAGACCATACGACCTCATCCTGGCCGATCTCACGATGCCGATCGCGGACGTCCTCTCCTTCGTAAGTTCTCTTCGCTGCACGACTTGGAATACCTCGACTCCCGTTTTGCTCATCTCGTGTCACGAGCCACCACAGCAGACCCGCTTGGCACAGCAACACAGTATCCAGGGATTCCTGCCCAAGCCGTTCGGCCTGGAGGAACTCCTCTGCTCGGTGTCGGAGATCTTGGCGTTGGTGAGGGTGAGAGAAAGGACGGGAGCATGAGAGGGAACCCGCAAACGTGGACTTGTCGTTCGATTACTCCTTCTGTCGCAGCTTGGATTCTGAAAGGAAGTAACGTCGCCAAGGGACCGGAGTTCGGGGGAGAGGCGGACTGTTTCGCCAGCGGTGCGATTCGCGAGCGTTCAACTTTCCAGAAGATCCGAGAGGGAGTGATCTTCTGTGCCGCCGTGCTGTTGCTGCTGGCTTCAGGATGGTCGGCGAAAGCTGCCACTCCGCAACTCTCAGTAGGCGACCGACATACTCTCAGCCTGAAGAGCGATGGCACCGTATGGGCTTGGGGATGGAATCCGTACGGTCAGCTCGGCGACGGCACGTTGACGACCCGCCTCTCCCCCGTTCAGGTACCGGGTCTTTCGAGCGTCGTGGCCATCGCCTCTGGGTATTGGCACAGCGTGGCTCTCAAGGACGACGGTACGGTCTGGGCCTGGGGCCGGGGCGGTTGCGTCGGCGACGGCACGACGACGAATCGGAAGTCGCCCGTCCAAGTCCCCGGTCTCTCGAACGTCGTGGCGATTGCCGCTGGTTATGAACACACCCTTGCCGTCAGGAGCGACGGGACCGTCTGGGCTTGGGGGGACAACTACAGTGGCCAGTTGGGCGACGGTTCGACGACGTTTCGGACCTCCCCCGTGCAGGTGGCCGGCCTCACAGGTGCGTCCGCCGTTGCCGCAGGTTCGGCTCACAGCGTCGCAATCAAGAGCGATGGTAGCGTATGGGCATGGGGTTCCAACGGGTACGGCCAGTTCGGAGACGGGACCCTGACGAGCAGCTCCCTTCCGGTTCAGGTTCCCGGGCTCGGTGAGGTAGAACTTCTGGTCGCGGGGAGCCAGCACACGGTGGCTCTGAAGCGCGACGGAACGATATGGGCCTGGGGATACAACGGCTCGGGCCAGCTCGGCGATGGCACGACGACGAACAGGTCTTCTCCTTCACGAATCGAGGGGATTTCCGACGTCGTGACGATCGGTGCGGGTGGATACCATACGGCTGCGGTTCGGGTTGACGGATCCGTCTGGTTATGGGGTTCGAACGGGTGGGGACAGCTTGGGGACGGTACCGCTACGAGTCGTAAGACCCCGATTCAGATCCAGGGTCTCGCGGATTTCGTATCCGTTGCCGCTGGCCCCTCACACACGGTAGCTCTCGGCGCTGACGGCTCTGTCTGGGCCTGGGGCTATAACGGCTACGGTCAGCTCGGCGACGGCACAGCGTCCTATCGCACTTCCCCGGTCCAGATCTCGGGCCTCTCGGGGATAGTCACCAGCGCCGCGGGCTTCAGGCACACGGTAGCCCTCGAGGATGACGGCAGGGTATGGGCGTTTGGGGCGAACTCGTACGGGCAACTCGGCGACGGGACCACAACTGAGAGTATCCACCCCGTTCAGGTCGCCGGGATCTCCGGCGTCGAGGCGATCGCCGCGGGCAACGATCACAGCGTTGCCCTTCGCGGTGACGGAACGGTGTGGGGCTGGGGATATAACGGCTCCGGTCAGCTGGGCGACGGGACGCCGGTGTTCTCTCGCACGTTTCCCGTGCAGGCCCGAGGTTTGACGAACGTCACTGCCATTTCTGCGGGGCTCGCACACACGGTCGCCCTCGGGAGCGACGGAACTGTCTGGGCCTGGGGCAGAAACGACTTCGGCCAGCTCGGCGACGGAACGACCACGGCCCGTAACTTGCCCACACAGGTCCCCGGGCTCCCGGCCGTCGCTGCAGTTGCCGCGGGGGCTTACCACACTCTCGCGCTTTGCGCCGACGGAACGGTGTGGGCCTGGGGCAGAAACGAGCTCGGGCATCTCGGGGACGGAACCACCGTCCAACGCAACTACCCCGTTCCGATCTCCACGCTTTCGGGTGTCATCGCGATCGCCGCGGGCGAGGCGCACACGATGGTCCTCAAGAGCGACGGGACCGTTTGGGCGTCCGGTTATAACTACTTTGGTCAGCTCGGCGACGGCACCCGGGGCAACCGAACGTCTCCGGTTCCGGTGAATATCCCGGCCGACGTGGTGGCAATCGCCGCGGGCGGGTACCACACCATCGCCCAGAGGAGTGACGGGACGCTGTGGGCCTGGGGAGGCAACGGTCAGGGAGAGGTTGGGGACGGAACCACTACGGACCGCTCTGTTCCGGTGCAGGTTCACGCGCTTG
>JACRCS010000272.1 GCA_016218905.1 Deltaproteobacteria bacterium | reverse complement strand
GGTTGGTGAAGATGAGGATCGCGACGCCGATCGACGAGGTCACGGCGAGGTCCTGGATGACTTGAATGCGGATGGCGAAGAGCACGAGGAAGCCCACGGCGTCGGCGAGGAGCGCGGTGAGGCCCGGGAGGAAGAGGCGCCTGAAGGTATAGCGCGCCGCGACGACCCGGTGGGTCCCCCGCCCGATGTCCTGCATGATGCCGTTCATCTTCTGGGAGCCGTGGCTCATCCCGATGGAGAAGATGAGGAAGGGCACGAGGATCGAGTAGGGGTCGAGCTCATAGCCGAGGAAGGGCAAGAGCCCGAGCTGCCACACCACCGCGATGAGCGAGCACGCGACCATGAGCCCCGTGCTCCGCCAGCACCGGATGTAGTACTGCCGAAGGCCGGCATCGATGAGGATGGCTGCGATGAAGAAGAGCACGAACCACCGCAGTGCGCCGATCAGGTCCCCGAGCACCTTGGCAAAGCCCGTGATGTGGATCTTCACGGTCGGGCTCTGGTACTTCTCCCGGATCTCCTCGAGCTGCCGCGAGAGCTTGCCGTAGTCGAGCGGCTGTCCGGTGGCCGTGTCCTTGGGCAGGAGCGGCACGTAGACGATGCTCGACTTCCCGTTCATCGCCACGAGGGTCCCGATCTCCCCCGAGCGCTCGACGTTCCGGCGCACCTGGGCCACGTTCTCCGGGGTCCCGGTGTAGTCGTTGGGGATCACCGGGCCGGATTCGAAGCCTTCTTCGGTAACCCCGCGCCACACCGTGGAGGGAGTCCACAGGGATTTCATGTAGGCCCGGTCGACGCCGGGCATCAGGAAGACCTCGTCGCTGATCTTCTGGAGCGTCGCCAGGTACTCCGCGTCGTAGATGGAGTCCTTCGTCGTCTCCACCGCGATGCGCACGGCGTTGCCGAGCCCGCCGAGGTCGCTCTTGTGTTTCAGGTACGTCGCTACGTAGGGGTGGTGCGTAGGGATCGTCTTCTCGAAGCTCGCGTTCAGCTTGAGCCGGGTCATCCCGTAGCCGAGGGCGAGGGTGATGGCCAGGCAGATTCCCATGAAGAGGCCGCGGTGGTTGAAGAGCGCCCGCTCCACCAGGCTTCCGGAGCTCGGATCGAACTCCTCCAGCGTGCGCACGACGGGCTGGTTCTCGAGGGCGGCGTTGGGCTTCATCGAGCACCTCCGCTCTTCGCTCCCCCGAGGGGGACCGGGATCACGCCGGCCACGCCGGCGCTCACGACGGCGCCCTCACCCGTCTGCGCCAGGGCGGTCACGGGCGGCAGGCGCACTCCCGGGACGGGCTGGAGGGTCCGCCCCCCGTCCCGGCTCTCCAGGAGCTGGCCCGCCTGGTTGACGAGGAGGAGCCGACCGTCAGCGAGGGTCGCCACGGCGCTCAGGGAAATCGGCGCGGGCACGTCGAGCTTCGTGAAGGTCTTTCCCTGGTCGGCGGTGCGGTAGGCGTTGCCTCGAAGGCCGGCCAGCACGAGCTCGCCGGAGGAGGTGGCGCCCAGGGTGAAGTAGGTCCCCTTGTAGGGCGTCTCGAGACGCTGGAAGCTCGCGCCGGCGTCGAGGGAGCGCAGGAAGAGGCCCTGCTCGCCGGCGAGGTAGGTGGCCTTGCCCACGGTCCGGATGGCGTAGAGGTGAAGCCCCTTGGGGTTGTCGGCGCGGTCCATCCAGGGCTTCCAGGTCCGGCCGGCGTCTTCGGTGCGGAAGATGAGGTTGTAGGCGCCCACGACGTAGCCGGTCTTCTCGTCCGCGAACTCCAGTGCGAGGAACGGCTTGTCGGGCCCGTCGGCGACGAGCCGCTCGGCCTCGGCCACGCGCGCCTGCGCCGCCGCGTCGTTGGGCCGGGCGGCCAGGTCAGCCTGGGCAGCTTGGAGCGCGAGCTTGGCGGCGGCCGTGCCCTCGAGTTGCTTCGCCCAGGTCTCGCCGCCGTCCTCGCTGTGGAGCACGACTCCGGCGTGGCCGGTGGCCCACCCTTTCTTGGCCGTCGGGAAGCGGACGGCCGTGAGGGAGACGCTCGTCGGCACCTTCGCCTGCCGCCAGGTCTTTCCCCCGTCGTCGGAGTGGACGACGACTCCCCGCTCCCCCACCGCCACCACGCGGGAACCCGCCAGGGTCACGTCCAGAAGGACGCAGCGCTCGGGGCCCCGGGTCCTCGCCGCCGGCCGGTCCAGGGCATCGGCCACGCCGCCGGCCCACACCGCGCGCCCCGCGAGGGCGGAGAGCAGGAGGCAAAGGAACACGGTCCGGCTGATCCGGTCGCTCGGTCCTTGGATGGGCCGCGTCGGTACGATCTCTTTCATGGGTTTCTCCCGGGAACCGGGGGCGGCCCCTCCGGCTCGCCCCCGCAATGCCCACCGTCTACCGGACGCCCTCGCCCGCCATGGCGTCGGGCGTGAACGTCCAGTCCTTGTACTTGGGCATGATCTTGAACTGCTCCTTCTTCTCGTTGAAGACGCCCCCCGCGTACCAGGCGCCGGAGATGAGCTCGTAGAAGCCGAAGTTCTGGGTGGGAGCCGTGGAGGGCACGTCCGGCATCACGATCGGGAGCTGCCACTGGGTCTTCCAGAGCTGCCCCTTGGCGTCCCAGCGGTCCCCCAGCACGGCCGTCCAGGTGTCCTCGTCCAGGTAGAACCGCCCCTTCGGCGCCTGATGGCGCAGGCCCTGCCGGACCGTAGCCTCGACGACCAGGACCCGGTGGAGCTCCCACCTCACGTGGTCGGGGTTCAGGTGGTGCTGTCCCATGAGCTCCTTCACCTTGGGCTGGTTCACCTTGTTGCAGTTGTACGGGATGTACATCTCCTTCTTGCCGACGATCTTCCAGTCGAACCGGTCCATCCGGCCGGTGAAGACGTCGGTCTCGTCGAAGGCCGAGACTCCCGCCGAGGCCGGCGTGGGCGTGTCGCAGCAGGCGTTGGGAAGCTTTCGCGTCCGCCGTTGGCCGGTCAGGTACACCCAGGCCTGGACCTTGTCCGGGTCGATGTTCTCGCGCCCCGTGATGGCCTCGCCCGCGCGGATGGGCGGCCCCGCGTTGATGAGCCGGATCGTCCAGTAGTCTCCCGACTTGTAGAACTCCTCGGGCGAGCCGTCCTTGTCGTAATAGGGCATCTGGAAGTCGCCGCGCCCGTCGATCGTGAGGACCTGCTTGCCGTCGGCCGTGACCAGGATCCCGAAGAAGTCGGCGTGCCACGCCGGTGCGCGCCACCGCATGACGTGGTTCCACATGGCCTCGATGCCGTTCTGGGGAATCGGAAAGGGGATGCCGCCGTAAGCGCCGCCGAGGATGTAGCCGTTGAGCTTGCCCCGGCTGGCGTTCTTGAAGGTGTTGTCATAGACCCACTGGGGAGCCGCCGCGGTCCGGTGCGTCGGGTAGACGTCCACCCGGTAGGTCTGCGGGTACTTCTTGAGCATGGCCTTGGTGCCGTCGGTCAGCTTGTCGGCGTACGGGTCCATGTTCTTCGCCGTGATCGAGAAGAGAGGCTTCTCGTGGGCGAAGGGATCCGGCCGGACGCCGCCGTTGACGAAACCGGGGATCGCCTTCGTATGGCCGCCGTCCCACGCCGGGATGGTCCCCTCCTTGTTCCCGGCCCGCTCGCCCCCGAGCGGGGTCAGGGTGGTCTTGAGCTTCTCGGCCTCCTGCGCCGAGACCCCGGCCAGGGCCGCGCTTCCGGCCAGCACGGCGCACAGCGCCCCTGCGGCAATCGCTACGCGTCTCATGTCGTCCTCCTCTAGAACGTGCGCCGCACGGAGAACGCGACGAAGTCGCGGTCCGCCATCGACTGTTTGAACGTGAAGGTGCTGGTGGCCGGATCCTGAAAGCTCCCGCTCGGGCCGTAGAAGTGGGTGTAGGAGAGGCTGAAGCGCCAGGTGTCCAGGTAGACGCCCGCGAGCCCGATGTTCATGTCGCCGCCCTTGTGCGGGCCGAAGTTCGTGAGGACGGAAGACTTGCCGGCGGGGAA
Organism: Deltaproteobacteria bacterium; assembly: GCA_016218905.1. The sequence continues at coordinate 9,936 of JACRCS010000272.1, read as the reverse complement.
GTAGGCGAAGCCCGCGGGGACGCTCAGGTCGAGGCCGGGCAGGACCTGGCGGTACTTGGGTTCGTAGACCAGGCGGAACCCCCACGCGTTTCGGGTCGTGCCGGGGTCCAGGCTGGCCTCGTTGTCGGTGACGCTGAGGAGCCGGTTCCACGCGATCTCACCCAGGAAGTCCGCTTCGTTCGCGATAAAGGACGGTCCCAGGCCGGCCAGCCAGTTGATCTGCGCGTGGAGCGTGTTGCCCACCGCGTAGAGCGGGTTGTCGTTGTTGTCGGCGCTGGCGTTCACGCCGAAGGCCTCGATGATCGCGGGGGACTCGCTGGGAAGGTCCATGTTCCGGCGCGCCGAGACTTCCGCCGCCCAGTTGAACTTCCCGAACGTCTTCGTCGCGCTCACGCCGTAGGCCTGGACGGCCTCGGGGTAGACGAGCCGGTACTTGTCCGGCACCGGGACCGGGCCGCCGGGCGTGTCGATGGGCGAGAGGTAGACGTACACCTGCGGCCCCATTTCGTGGAACCGGATCGCATACAGGCCCAGGTCGAGCCCCCATCCCGGCCGGAACTTCACCTGGACGCCGCCCTGACCGGAGTTTCTGGGCTCCATGTCGTCGCCGCGCACGAAGGTGAACGGAGCGCCGGTGAGGATCTGCTCGCCGCCGGGCCCCACGACGTCCTGGGCGGCGAAGTAGCTCCCGATGCCCGGGATCCGTACCTTGTCCCAACCCAGCTTGTAGTACGCCCCCACCGTGAGCGCCGGCGTGAGCACGTACTGCGCCGAGACCTGCGGCGTGGGGCGGATGAACTCCTTGAACTGGCTGTTGGGCGAGGAGAGCAGCTTCACCACGTCCACGGGCGACATGCCGCCCGCGATGCCGTTGGCGCCGAAGAAGAGGCTCTCGCCCCACTGGAGCGCGTATTGACCCGCGCGGGCGCTCAGGGTCGTGTTGCCCAGATCCACCTTCCCGAACACGAAGGCGTCCAGGAGCTCCGCCATGCCCCCGTGGATCCGCTCGGTCCCGTGGGGGAACTCGTCGTGGTCGCGCGGATCCAGGCGGTTCGAGGTGGCCGGCGAATTGTTGTCGTTGCTGGAGTTGTAGACGAAGTCGTACCACGCCGCCCCGCTCGCCCGGGCCCCGAACCCGCGGTAGGTCACGTCGAACTCGGAAAAGAGGTCGAAGCGGTTGAAGATCAGGCTGCCCTGGTCGAAGTTCCGGTCCCCGTCGTCGTTGTTCGGGTTCGCCAGCAGCTTGTCGTCGCGCGGCTCCACGCGCATGCCGACGCTGTACTTGACCGTGTTGTCCCAGCGCATCCGAAGGTCCGGTACCCCGGTGTCGATGTTGAAGGCCCCTGCGCCCGCGGCCCAGCCCAGGATGACCCCGAGCCCGACGAGCGCTCCTGCGATCCATCCCCCTCCCCATCCTCTCCCCACCGGACTCACGACCCTCTTCGGTGCCTTCATGTTTCCTCCTCGTTTGGCTGTGATCGATGGCCATGGGACAGCCGGGCACCCTCCTTCGCCTTCCACTCCTTCAGCTCGTCGGCCCCTCGGCCGGCCTCACTTCTTCGGCTCCTTCGCCCTCGCCGCCCGCAGCTTCTCCACGTGGGCTTCGAAGAGCGGGGCCTCGGCGGCCATTCTCGTCCGGGGACCCGTGAGATCCTCGCCGGGGCCGTCGTAGTCCTTTCGATCCACGATGGCCCACAGGGGATCCGGCTCCGCCGGCGGGCATCCGCCCACGAAGATCCCCTTCCCCCGGTGCTTCTTCAGGCAATCGCCGAAGAGGATCACGTCGTGCGGGTCCAGCCCGGCGGGTAGTTCCTTCTTTCTCCCCACGAAAATGCTCACGTCCGAGTTCCTCTCGTATTCTCCGAGGGCCTTGAGCTTCTCCATCGTGAGTCCCACCAGCGACAGGCAGCTGCTGCACGCGTTGGTCGTGTCGATCGTGTAGGCGTCGTACTTCTCCAGCCCCTCCAGGTAGGGAAGCCAGAGCGGTTTGAACGCCTCGGCGATGGAAGTGCCCCGAACTTCGATCCTCTCTTCGCGGAAGTTGCCGAGGCCGCGTTCGGTGGCCGGCTCGAAGTAGGAGACCTTGCCGATGTCGAGGCCGACCATCCGACAGACGGTCGCGTCGACGGCCACCGGGTCCTTGCCTGCGACCAGACAGCCGAAGTCCGTGGGGGTGGTGTGGTGGGGGCCGAAACCCTCGGCGGGCCGGATCATGTCCACGATGTTCAGGTCCGCCTTGATGATGGACCAGACGTCCATCATGGACTTGGCCAGATCCGTCTGATGCATCTGGTAGTGGACCTTGTCCTGGACGACGCCCTTGATGTTCTTCAGGGCGCAGGTGAAGACCATGCTGCAATGGGATTTGAAGATCGGCAGGTTGACGATGTGGTCCGCCTCGAGGAGGAAACGAGGAAGCTTGACCTTCGTCAGCCCGGACCGGGCATCGCGGATCGGCATGTTGAGCAGGTCTTTGTCGCTCTTGATGTCGATCACCCGGTCGATTCCCGCCTCCTCCGCAGCCGCGAGGATGCCGCTCACCCTCAGGCACTCCATGGTGTCGCAGCCGATTGCCGCCGACTCGGCGAGGATGATCTCCTTCGGCTCGGCCTTTCGGACTTCCCGGATCACGGCGGCGACCACGGCCGGATTGGTGTTGACGCTCGTCTCCGCCGGTGCCGGATGGCCCGCGTTGGGCTTGAGGACGACGGTTGAATTGCGCTTGATGAGGGCGCCCACGCCGCCGAGGGGGGCGAGCACGTCCGCCACCATCTCCTCGATGTCGGTGCCTTTCACCACGGATACGATGGAACGGGCCATGCTCTGAGACTCCTCCCGGGTCGCGGCGATCGGGTCGAGACGGCACGACCGGAGTCGTCGAAACGTCCACGGCGGGCAAACGAAGTTTGTCTTGCGGGCGCCGCGGGCAACTTTGCAGCGACCGTGCCAGCGGTTCTTGGAGCGACGGCAAACCACCCCTTCCGGCCGGGAGAGCCGCAGTGCGGTAGGTTTGTCGCTATGGAATCAGGCTGCAGACGCCCAGGGGGCGGGCACGGGGGCCGGCGGGACGCGAGCGAGCGGGGTTGGCATCCGGCCCCCTGGGTCAACATGTTGACCCAGGCTCCGTCCCGGTCGCCCGGGTCATCGCTCCGTGCTCCAGCGGGCCCTCCAGGAGGAGCTGGAAATAGGCCGTGACGCCGATCAGCTCCGAACCCGCTGCGGCGAGGGCCCGGATCACCTGGATGCCGCGGGCGTCGGCGGAGAGGAGGTTCGAGAGGTCCACCGCGAGAGGCCGCCCCGCCGCGCGGCTGGCTCGCTCGAGGGCGTCGACGCCGCTTCCGGCCAGCCGGCCGTCCACGTGGAGCGTCGTCTTGGGACCGAGGGTGGTCTTCGTGATGCGCAGCTGCATGTCGGCCGCTTGAGCAAGGGACATGCCAGCGTGGTGGGGTCGGTATTTTGACCCTCGGGTCTGGTGACGAGAAGGATTCCTCGTTATGCTGGGCGAGCCCAGGGTCGGCAGGCGGCAGGGGTCGTGCATCACGCCCGCGGCGCAAGGAGGAGACTCTTGAACGTGCCCGGATACCGGTTGGGGCAGGAGCTCGGCGGCGGCCCCCTCTTCTGTCTCCGCCGCGCCCGGCGGGAGAGAGACGGCGAAGCCGTCCTGATGAAATCCGTTCGGCCCGAGGCGACCCCTCCGGCGAGGGCGCGCCTGGAGGCTCGACTCCGGCGGGAGTTCGACCTGACCCGCTCCCTGGACCTTCCGTCGGTGGCCCGCGCCGTGGACCTCGTAGAGGCCGACGGGCCGGTGCTCCTCCTCGAGGACCGGGGCAAGACGCCCCTCGACTGCCTCCTCTCCACCACCTCCCTCGAGCTCCCGGCGCTGCTCGCGATCGCCGTCAGCCTCTCCGAAGCCTTATCGGACCTCCACGGCCAGGGCCTCGTCCACCGCGACATCCAGCCCTCCAACCTCCTGGTCGACCTCGAGGCGGGCACGGGGCAGCTCACCGGCCTCGGGCTCGCGAGCCGCGTTCCGCGCCACGTGCAGGGGATCCGAGAGCCGCGGACGGCGGACGGTCCCTTCTCGTACATCTCCCCGGAACAGACCGGCCGCACGAACCGGCTCGTGGACTACCGGACGGACTTCTACTCCCTCGGAGTCACCCTCTTCGAAATGGCGACCGGAAGGCTTCCCTTCGAAGCCGCCGATCCGCTGGAGCTCATCCACGCCCACGTGGCGAAGCAGCCCCCGTCTCCCTCCGCGGTCGCGCCCCGCGTGCCGTCCTCGCTCTCCCGGATCATCCTGAAGCTGATCGCGAAGCCGGCGGAAGCGCGGTATCAGAGCGGGCTGGGCCTCCGAGCCGACCTCGAGCGATGCCTGAGCGATCTCTCGGCGCCGGGGGAGGCCTCCCCCTTCGAGCTCGGCGCACAAGACGCGCCCCCGCGCTTCGAGCTCCCCCAGCGGCTGTACGGCCGTGGGGAGGAGATGGAGCGCCTCGAGTTCGCCCTCGGGGCGGCAGCCCGCGGCGAAGCTCCCCTCGTGCTCGTCTCCGGAGGCCCGGGCGTGGGCAAGACGGCCCTCGTCCAGGCCCTTCGCCGCAAGGTCGTCCTCCACCGCGGCCTCTTCATGACCGGGAGCTACGACGTTCGGAGGCAGGGCACCCCCTACAGCGCGATCCTCGACGCCCTCCGAGGGCTCGTCCGGAGGCTGCTCGCCGAGGCGCCCGACCGCCTCGAGGCTTTCCGGCGGCAGCTCACCGAGGCACTCGGGCCGAACCTTGCCGTGGTCGCCGAAGTCGTGCCCGAGCTGGAGGCGTTGACCGGGAGCGCCCAGCCCGTGGCACCGCTGGAACCGCTCGAGGCCAGGCACCGGTTCCACCTCAGCATCCAGCGACTCCTCGGGGTCTTCGCCGCCGCGGCCCGTCCCCTGGTGCTCTTCCTCGACGACCTGCAGTGGATCGACCCCGCCAGCCTGGAGCTCGTCGACGCCGCGCTCGAGAAACGCGTCGGGGGACTGCTCCTCGTGGGGGCCTATCGCGAGGACGACGTGGACGGAGGCCACCCCGTCGCCGGCGTCCTGGCTCGGATGGAGGAGGGCGGCGCCCGGGTAGAACACCTGCGCGTTCGGCCGCTGGGTCCTCGGGGGATCGAGCAGCTGGTCGCCGACACCCTGCGCGCCGAGGCAGGGCAGACGGCGCCCTTGGCCGACCTGGTGTTCCGTCACACCGCCGGCAACCCGCTCCTCGCCCGCGCGCTCCTCAGCTCCCTCTACGACGAGGGGCTGCTCCGCTTCCACGCCCGGACGGGGTGGAGCTGGGACCTGAGCCGAATAGAGGAGAGGGCGGCGAGCGAAGACGCCGGAGAGCTCACGGCCAGGAGGATCGCCCAGCTTCCCGACGAAGTCCGCCGGACCGTCGCGTTCGCCGCCGCCCTGGGCCGAAGCTTCGAAGCCGAGACGCTCGCCGCGGTCACCGATGCGTCCCTGGCCGACGTGAGGTCCCGGCTCGTCGCCGCCTGCCGGGAACGCGTGCTCCTCAAGCACGAGGACGGCTTCCACTTCGAGCACGAGCGCCTTCGAGAGGCCGCGTACTCCCTGATCCCCGAAGCGGACCGGCCGAGGACCCACCTTCGCATCGGGCGCCTCCTCGCGGAACGAGAAGCGCGCGAGCCGTCGGGTTCCTGGGTCTTTGACGTGGTGGGGCACTTCAACCGCGCGCTCCCCCTGCTTCGAGAGCCGGGGGAGCGCGACCGTCTCGCGCGGCTCAACCTGAGCGCCGGCCGCAGGGCCCTGGCCTCGGCCGCGTTTCCGGCCGCTTTCGGGTACTTCTCCGAGGGAGTCGCCCTGCTCGCCGAACGCTCGTGGGAGGAAGACTACGAGCTCTCCCTCGCCCTCCACTGCGAGGCCGCCGAGGCGGCCCTCCTCTGCGGCGAGTTCGCCGAGGTCGACCGGCTCGTCGCCCGGGTCCACGAGAACGCGAAGGCGGTCCTGGACGAGATCCCGGCCTGGGAGACCCAGATCTCGACGGCCCACGTGCAGATGCGCGAGGCGGACGCCCTCGCGATCTCGGTCGAGGTCCTGAAGCTCCTGGGCATCAACATCCCCGGGAGCCCTTCGCAGGCCGACGTGGACAGCGCCGTGCGCCGCGTGCAGGCCCTCCTGGAGGAGGGCCCCCTCGCGGACCGAGCGGCGGATCTTCCGCCCATGACGGACCCCTCGAGCCTCGCGGCCATGAGGATCCTCGTGCGCGCGATCCACACGGCGGGGTGGACGAACTACCCGCTCCTCCACGTGATGGCGTGCACGGCCACGGAGCTGACGATCCGTCTCGGCCATAGCCCCGAGTCCCCGACGGGCTACCTTCTCACGGGCATCCTCCTCTGCCACGTGCTGCACGACTTCGAGGGAGGCTACCGGCTCGGCTCCCTCGGGCTCGCGTTGAGCCGAACCCCCGAGTCGGCGCGCTGGCGCCTGCTCTGCGAGCACATCTTCCGCGACGTGATCAGCAGCTGGCGCGTGCCCCACCGCTCCCTCCTCTCCCGCCGCTTCGAGGCCTTCCAGGCGGCGCTGGAGGCGGGCGACCGGGTCACCGCCCTCCTCGACGCGCACAGCCACTGCGAGACGGGCCTCTACACGGGGGTGGAGCTCCCGGAACTTCGGGGATGGGTCCTTCGCTACCGCGAGAGCCTCTCGGCCGCCGGGGCCGAGGGCGTCACGGGCGGGCTGGAGCGGCTGGATGCCTTGCTCCTGGGCCTCATGGCGGTCCCGGCCGACGCGGGGCGGCCTTCGGCGGGCTCGCCCCTGGGAGAGGCGGAATGGCTGGCGTGGGAGGAGAGCGTCGACCCCGTCGTGCTCCAGGTCATCTACTGTCACGAGATGCTGATCCGCTACCTCTACCGGGAGAAGGAGGAGGCGCTTCGAGTGGCGCTCCAAGTCGAGCCCCACCCCGTGGGGCGCCTGAACGCCATCATCCCGGTGCACGCCCTGCTCTGCCTCTGCCTGCTCGAGGCACTGCCCGGCCTCTCCCCCCGGGAGCGGCAGCAACACCTGAAGAGGATCGAAGCCCACCACGAGCTCGTCCGGCTCCAGGCGCAGGCGTGCCCGACGAACTACGAGCACCGCCTCCACCTGGTCGACGCGCAGAAGCACCGGCTGGCAGGCGAGAAGGACCGGGCGATCGGCTCCCTGGAGAAGGCGCTGGCAGGAGCTAGAGCCAACGGCTACGTGCACGAGGAGGCCCTGGCCGATGAGCTCCTGGCCGAGCTCCTCCTCGAGTTGGACTCTCCGCGCCTCGCGGCGCTCCACCTGAAGGAAGCCGCCGCCGCGTACGCCCGCTGGGGAGCGTTCCACAAGGTGAGCGAGCTCCGGCGGACGTATCCGGAGGTCTTCGCGTCGGAGGCGCTCGCCGCTCCGGCACCGGTCTCTCCTTCGGGCACCGACCCGGCACCGGACCCCACGGCCGACGCGCTCGACGTGGCGAGCCTCGAGCGGGCGGCGCGTACCCTCGCGAGCGAGCTCGACCTCGGCCGGCTCCTGCGGGGGCTTCTCCACCTGCTCCTCCAGGCCGCGGGGGCACAGCGAGGGCTGCTGCTCCGGGCGGGCAACGAGGGGATGTTCGTGGAGGCCGCCGGTTCCGTGGACGTCGAGGAGATCGAGGTCCCGGGCCGTGCGCCCCTGGACTCGCGGGACGACCTCTGCCACGGGATCGTGCGGTACGTGAGGCGTTCACTGGAGACCGTGGTGCTGGCTGACGCCCTGGCGGACGATCGGTTCGCGGGCGACCCGTACCTCGATGGGGAGAAGCCGAAGTCCATCCTGTGTTCCCCGATGTCGCACCAGGGCAAACCCGTGGGGATCCTCTACCTCGAGAACAACCGCATCCGCAACGCCTTCGACAACGCGCGGCTCACGGCCGTACAGCTCATCTCCTCCCAGGCGGCGGCGGCGCTGGAGAACGCGAGGCTCCACGACCGTCTGAAGAGGGAGGTCGAGGTCCGCCAACGGGCCGAGGACGAGCTGCGAGAGGCGCTCCAGCAGCTCGCCGCCCTCAAGGATCGCCTCTCGGCCGAAAACGTGTACCTGCGGGAGGAGATCCAGGGCGCCCATGACTTCGAAGAGATCGTGGGCGAGAGCGCGGCCCTCAAGAGCGCGCTCCGGAAGGTGGACCTGGTGGCGGCCACCGACGCGGCGGTCCTCATCCTCGGGGAGACCGGGACCGGCAAGGAGCTCATCGCCCGGGCCATCCACGCGCGGAGCGCCCGCAAGGACGCCCCCCTGGTGAAGCTCAACTGCGCCGCGCTCCCGGCGACCCTCATCGAGAGCGAGCTCTTCGGCTACGAGAAGGGGGCGTTCACCGGAGCCCACGCGAAGAGAGCGGGGCGGTTCGAGCTCGCCGACGGCGGCACCATCTTCCTGGACGAGATCGGGGACCTTCCCTTCGAGCTCCAGGCGAAGCTCCTGCGCGTGCTCCAGGAGGGAGAGTTCGAACGGCTCGGGTCGGCGCAGACGTTGAAGGTCGACGTGCGCATCATCGCGGCCACCAACCGGGACATCCAACACGCCGCCGCCAACGGCAGCTTTCGTTCGGACCTCTACTATCGGCTGAGCGTCTTTCCCGTCCGGCTCCCCCCTCTGCGTACCCGAAGGGAGGACATCCCGCTTCTCGTCTGGAGCTTCATCGCCAAGAAGCAGAAGGCGCTCGGCCGCTCGATCGAAAAGGTTCCGGCCCCAGCGATGGAGGCGTTCCTCGCCTACGACTGGCCCGGGAACGTGCGGGAGCTCGAGAACGTCGTCGAGCGCTGTCTGATCCTCTCCCCCGGCACGACCCTGACGCTGGACGACTCCTTCGGCGCCGCCGCGCCCCACCCGGGGGAGCCGACCGAGCAGCCCCCGCAGAGCATGGAAGAGATGGAACGCGCCCACATCCTGCGGGTGCTCGAAAGCTGCGGCTGGATGATCAAAGGAAAGGGAAACGCCGCCGACCGCCTCGGCCTCCACCCCAGCACCCTTCACTGGCGAATGAAGAAGCTCGCGATCGAGCGGCCCCGAAGGTAGGCGCCTTCCGCCTTGACTCGCGGGCCCGCCTGCGATACACAGACTGCCTCGCCGCGACGAGTCATCGTACCCGGCTCGAGACGCGATACGCCCAGGTAGCTCAGTCGGTAGAGCAGAGGACTGAAAATCCTCGTGTCGGCGGTTCGATTCCGTCCCTGGGCACCTTCAAAATCAAGGGGCTTGCGCGGTATCCCAACCGGCAAGCCCTTTCTGTTTGTGTAATTCCTGGATGGGAGAGGGCGGCGAGCTCGCGATTGACCGTGCTCGGCTTCGCCTGGCCCGCGTAGACCGACTCCCATTCCTCCCACTTCTTCTTCCTCCCTCGCTGTGCGAGCTCCTCGAGCCGCTGCTTCTTGTAGCGCTCCACGTCGAAGGAACTGATCCTCGAGAGCGGGGTGTCCCCGAAGAACGGGACGAGGTGGAGGTTCAGGCGGCGCGCCTTCATGACGAGATCCTTTCCGCCCTCGTCCGCCGACCTCTTCAGATACCGCCCGGCGGCCTCCCGGAAGCCGAGAGCGATCTTCCGGCCCTTGGGCGGGTTGAGCCGCCCCTTCTTGGCTTACTGCTTGACCGGCTTGTCCGTCGAGTTCTCGATGTATCCTCGTTTATCTCTAGACCGCCCTTAACCATCGCCGTACCCTGCGCGGATACGAATCCCGGCGTCCTGGCGTCATTCGCTCGCTAGCGCCAGCGGCGCCTCCGAATTTGGGAGTCGCGCCCGCATGCACTGGATCGCCCCCGCAGAAAAGGACTCCGCCACCGTCACCCTGGAGAAACGCCTCTGGGATGCGGCCGATCAATCCCGAGCAAATTCCGGCCTGAAGGCTCAGGAGTACTCCGGTCCCATCCTCGGCCCGATCTTCCTGCGCTTCGCCGAGGTCCGGTTC